>NZ_JBYSZY010000028.1:0-81041 GCF_058787635.1 Variovorax sp. FW305-3-2-15-B-LB1
GCCACCACGCGGCCAGGACCAGCGCCGACACCGGCATCAGCGCCGTGAACAGCGCCGCCTGCGTGCTGGGGGCCGTGGGGCTGGTTTCGCTTGACGGAAGGCGGCGGGAAGGAGCGGTCAAGCCGGCCGATGTATACTCCCAAAGCTTTGCATGCCGCAAGGCGCACGGTGAGGGCAGTTCCAGTGCTCACCGCAAGTCAAACATCCCGGAACAAGGAAATTCAACATGATCGCAGCCTCCATCAAGGCCGAAGTTGTCAAGGACAACGCCCGTGCAGCCAACGACACCGGCAGCCCCGAAGTGCAAGTCGCACTGCTGACCGCCCGTATCAACGAGCTGACCCCCCACTTCAAGACGCACGCCAAGGACCACCACGGTCGTCGCGGCCTGCTGCGCATGGTCAGCCGCCGTCGCAAGCTGCTCGACTACCTCAAGTCCAAGGACGCCGAGCGTTACACCGCGCTGATCGCCAAGCTGGGTCTGCGCAAGTAATTCGAATCGCATGAAAAAACGCCTGGGTTAGTCCGCTAGCTCAGGCGTTTTTTACTTCGCGATCCACTTTCGGAGTGCCCAACAGAGCGAAGCTGTGTCATTCCAATGAAGTTCGTCCCGAGCTTCGCTGGAATGGCATCGTGTTCTGAGCAGCCTCCGCCCCTTGCGAATCCTGTGTGATTCGCTATCAAAATAGGAGCAACAATGAGCCTCTTCAACAAAATCACCAAGTCCTTCCAATGGGGCGACAAGACCGTCGTCATGGAAACCGGTGAAATCGCCCGCCAGGCGACCGGCGCCGTGCTGGTCGACATCGACGGCACCGTGATCCTGGCGACCGTGGTCGCTTCCAAGGCCGCCAAGCCGGGTCAAGATTTCTTCCCGCTGACCGTCGACTACATCGAGAAGACCTACGCCGCGGGCAAGATCCCCGGCAGCTTCTTCAAGCGCGAAGCCAAGCCCAGCGAACACGAAACGCTGACCAGCCGCCTGATCGACCGTCCGATCCGTCCGCTGTTCCCCGAAGGTTTCCTGAACGAAGTGCACGTGGTGATCCACACCGTGTCGCTGAACCCTGAAGTCGACGCCGACATCGCCGCCATGATCGGCGTGAGCGCCGCGCTGTCGATCTCCGGCATCCCGTTCAGCGGCCCGATCGGTGCCGCCCGCGTGGGCTACATCAACGGCCAGTACGTGCTGAATCCGGGTCCCACGGCCCGCAAGGATTCGCAGATGGACCTCGTCGTCGCCGGCACGCAAGCCGCCGTGCTGATGGTCGAATCCGAAGCCCAGCAGCTCAGCGAAGAAATCATGCTGGGCGGCGTGGTGTTCGGTCACGAGCAGGCCAACATCGCGATCAACGCGATCCACGACCTCGTGCGCGACGCCGGCAAGCCGGAATGGCTCAAGGAAGGCACCTGGGTGCCTGAAGCCAAGGATGAAGACTTCATCGCCAAGATCAACGGCCTGGCCGAAGAAAAGCTGCGCGCCGTCTACCAGATCCGCAGCAAGCAGGCCCGCACGCAAGCCCTGCGCGAAGCCAATGCCAGCGTCTTCACGGCCCTGAAGGCCGAAGGCGCCGAGTTCGACGCCGGCAAGGTCAGCGACCTGCTGTTCGCGATCGAATCGCGCATCGTGCGCGGCCAGATCCTGCAAGGCGAGCCGCGCATCGACGGCCGCGACACGCGCACCGTGCGCCCCATCGAAATCCGCAACTCCGTGCTGCCCCGCACCCACGGCTCGGCGCTGTTCACGCGCGGCGAGACGCAGGGCCTGGTCGTCACCACGCTCGGCACCGAGCGCGACGCACAGCGCATCGATGCGCTGGCCGGCGAGTACGAAGACCGCTTCCTGTTCCACTACAACATGCCTCCCTTTGCCACCGGCGAAGTGGGCCGCATGGGCTCCACCAAGCGCCGCGAAGTGGGTCACGGCCGCCTGGCCAAGCGCGCGCTCGTCGCCGTGCTGCCGACCAAGGAAGAATTCCCGTACACCATCCGCGTGGTGTCGGAAATCACCGAGTCGAACGGTTCCTCGTCGATGGCTTCGGTCTGCGGCGGCTGCCTCTCGATGATGGACGCCGGCGTGCCCATGAAGGCGCACGTGGCCGGTATCGCCATGGGCCTGATTAAGGAAGACAACCGCTTCGCGGTGCTGACCGACATCCTGGGCGACGAAGATCACCTGGGCGACATGGACTTCAAGGTGGCCGGCACGACCAACGGCATCACCGCGCTGCAGATGGACATCAAGATCCAGGGCATCACCAAGGAAATCATGCAGGTCGCACTGGCACAGGCCAAGGAAGCACGCATGCACATCCTGGGCAAGATGCAAGAAGCGATGGGCGAAGCCAAGGCCGACGTGTCGCAGTTCGCACCGCGCCTGACCACGCTGAAGATCAACCCCGAGAAGATCCGCGACGTGATCGGCAAGGGCGGCGCGATCATCCGTGGCCTGCAGGAAGAAACCGGCACGACGATCAACATCGACGAAGACGGCACCATCACCATCGCCTCGACCGATCCGGAAAAGGCCGAATTCGCCAAGAAGCGCATCGAGCAGATCACCGCTGAAGTCGAAATCGGCAAGGTCTACGAAGGCCCGATCACCAAGATCCTGGACTTCGGTGCGCTGGTCAACCTGCTGCCCGGCAAGGACGGCCTGCTGCACATCAGCCAGATCGCGCACGAGCGCGTCGAGAAGGTGACCGACTACCTGAGCGAAGGCCAGATCGTGAAGGTCAAGGTCCTCGAGACCGACGAAAAGGGCCGCGTCAAGCTGTCCATGAAGGCCCTGACCGAGCGTCCGGCCGGCATGGAATACAGCGAGCGCCCGCCGCGCGAAGACCGTGGTGATCGCGGCGACCGTGGCGGCGACCGCCGCGAGCGTTCGGACCGTGGCGACCGCGGTGACCGCGGTGACCGCGGCGGCGATCGTGGCGAGCGCGCACCGCGCTTCAACGACCAGCAGCAACAGCCCCGCGGCGAGCAGCAACAGCAGCCCGCCGGCGAGTCGCAGCAGCAAGCGCCGCGCGAACCGCAGGAGTAAGCAGTGAGGCGCGACGGCCTGTGCCGTCGCCTCTCGCGTGGACAGTGGTGATGCCCGCCCCGTGCGGGCATCCGAGCCTCGGAGACCCCCATGAAAGCCATTGAGATCACTTCGTACGGCGCCCCTGAGGTGCTGCGCGTCGCTGCACGTCCCGACCCGGTGGCGGGCGAGGGCGAGCTGCTGATCCGCGTGGCGGCCAGCGGCGTGAATCGCCCGGACGTGCTGCAGCGGATGGGGCACTACCCCGTGCCGCCCGGCGCCTCCGACCTGCCGGGCCTCGAAGTGGCCGGCGAGATCGTGTCGGGTGACGCCAAGGCGCTGGCCGATGCGGGCTTCCAGGTCGGCGACCGCGTGTGCGCGCTGGTGGCTGGTGGCGGCTATGCCGAGCTGTGCGTGGCGCCCGTGGCGCAATGCCTGCCGGTGCCCAAGGGCTGGAGCGATGTCGAGGCGGCTTCGCTGCCCGAGACCTTCTTCACCGTCTGGAGCAATGTGTTCGAGCGCGGCCGCCTGCAGAAGGGCGAGACCCTGCTGATCCAGGGTGGCTCCAGCGGCATCGGCGTCACGGCGATCCAGATCGCCAAGGCGCTCGGCGCGACCGTGATCGTCACGGCTGGCAGCGACGACAAGTGCGAAGCCTGCCTGAAACTCGGCGCCGACCACGCGATCAACTACCGCACGAGCGATTTCGTCGAAGTGGCGAAGCAGCTCACGGGCGGCAAGGGCGTGGACGTGGTGCTCGACATGGTGGCTGGCGACTACGTGGCGCGCGAGGTCGAGTGCCTGGCCGAAGACGGCCGGCTGGTGATCATTGCGGTGCAGGGCGGTGTGAAGAGCGAGATCAACGCGGGCCTCGTGCTGCGTCGTCGGCTCACGATCACCGGCTCGACGCTGCGTCCGCGGCCGGTGGCGTTCAAGGGCGCCATCGCCAAGGCTTTGCGTGAAAAGGTCTGGCCGTTGCTCGAAAGCGGCGCGGTCAAGCCCGTGATCCACAGCACCTATGCGGCAGCAGGTGAGCCCAGCGGCGCGGCCCAGGCTCACACCCTGATGGAATCGAACCAGCACATCGGCAAGATCGTGCTGACTTGGTGAGACGAACAACGCGATGACAACCTTCAAGAAACTGATTGCCGGCAACTGGAAGATGAATGGCGGCCTGGCCGCCAACGAGGCGCTGGTGAAGGCCCTGCAGCAAGGGCTGGCCGCCAGCCCCGCGGCCTGCGGTGTTGCACTGTGCACGCCTGCGCCGTACTTCGCCCAGCTGCAATCGCTGCTGGCGGGCACGCCGTCGCTGGCCCTCGGTGCGCAGGACATCTCGGCGCACCCGCAAGGTGCGTTCACCGGCGAGCAGTCGGCGGCCATGCTGAAGGATTTCGGCGTGCGCTATGCCATCGTGGGCCATTCGGAGCGTCGCCAGTACCACGGCGAAACCGACGATGCCGTGGCGGCCAAGACGGCGGCGGCGTTGGCGAACGGCATCACGCCGATCGTCTGTGTCGGCGAGACGCTGGCAGAGCGCGAAGCAGGGCAGACCGAAGAGATCGTCAAGCGCCAGCTGGCTGCGGTGATCCATGTGAACGGCCACTGCATCAGCGAGATCGTCGTGGCCTACGAGCCGGTCTGGGCCATCGGCACGGGCAAGACGGCTTCGCCGGAGCAGGCGCAGGCGGTGCATGCCGTGCTGCGTGCGCAACTGCACCATGCCGCGAGCGAACACGCCGCGGGCATCAAGATTCTGTACGGCGGCAGCATGAACGCGGCGAATGCCGCCGAACTGCTGGCGCAGGCCGACATCGACGGCGGCCTCATCGGCGGCGCCTCGCTCAAGGCGCCCGACTTTCTGCAGATCATTTCTGCCGCTGCACGCTGATCGCGGCAACGGCAGCCATCACTTAGGAGTAAGAACGAATGAACGTGGTCCTCAATCTTCTGGTCGGCGTGCAAATGCTGGCGGCGCTGGCAATGATCGGCCTGATCCTGATCCAGCACGGCAAGGGTGCCGACATGGGTGCGGCCTTCGGCAGCGGCAGTGCAGGCAGCCTGTTCGGCGCCAGCGGCAGTGCCAACTTCCTTTCGCGCACCACGGCCGTGCTGGCTGCGGTGTTCTTTGCCTGCACGCTGCTGCTGGCCTACTTCAGCCACGCACGTCCTGCGGGCGGTGGCAGCCTGCTCGAGCGCGCAGCCGTGGGTGCGCCTGCTGCACCGGCCGCGCCTGCGACTGGCGCTGCGGGCGAAATCCCCGCTGCAGCAGCACCTGCCAAGGCCGCTTCGGCGCCTGCTGCACCCGTTTCGGGCTCCGGCCAGATTCCGGCCAAGTAATCAGGTTGTTTTCATGCAGCCGTTCGTGAGAAACGGCTTCATTTCAGGGTAAACTCTAAATCTGTTCAGAAAGCCAAATGCCTCAACGGCACCTCATGCCATCTGGACAGTTAAAAACCGCGGTCGTGGTGAAATTGGTAGACACGCTATCTTGAGGGGGTAGTGGCGAAAGCTGTGCGAGTTCGAGTCTCGCCGACCGCACCAAATCTCACCGGCAGAAGAACTCTATCCAGAGGCTCTTTTGTCGGTGGCAAGCGGTGAAAATTTCTCGATGAACCTCGATTCCTACCTTCCCGTCCTTTTGTTCATTTTGGTCGGGGTCGGCGTAGGCGTCGCCCCGCAAGTCATCGGATACATCCTCGGGCCCAATCGGCCCGACGCTGCGAAGAACGCGCCCTACGAGTGCGGCTTCGAAGCCTTCGAGGATGCGCGCATGAAGTTCGACGTGCGCTATTACCTCGTCGCGATTCTCTTCATCCTCTTCGATCTCGAGATTGCCTTTCTCTTTCCGTGGGCCATTGCGCTCAAGGAAATCGGCGCTGTTGGCTTCTGGGCCATGATGATCTTTCTCGCCATCCTCGTCGTGGGCTTCGTCTACGAGTGGAAAAAAGGCGCGCTCGACTGGGAATGACAAGGAAGCTACACGATGGCCATTGAAGGCGTTCTCAAAGAAGGCTTCGTCACCACGACCTACGACTCGGTCGTGAACTGGGCGAAGACCGGATCTCTCTGGCCGATGACGTTCGGCCTCGCATGCTGTGCGGTCGAAATGATGCATGCGGGCGCTGCCCGCTACGACATCGACCGTTTCGGCATGCTGTTCCGCCCCAGCCCGCGCCAGTCCGATCTGATGATCGTGGCCGGCACGCTGTGCAACAAGATGGCGCCGGCGCTGCGCAAGGTCTACGACCAGATGCCCGAGCCGCGCTGGGTGCTCTCGATGGGCTCCTGCGCGAACGGCGGTGGTTACTACCACTACAGCTATTCCGTGGTGCGGGGCTGCGACCGCATCGTGCCGGTCGACGTCTATGTGCCGGGTTGCCCGCCCACCGCTGAAGCGCTGCTGTACGGCGTGATCCAGCTGCAGCAGAAGATTCGCCGCACCAACACCATTGCCCGCGCCTGAGAGATTGCCGACGATGACTGACTTTGCAATTTCGCCGGAGGTGCTGCGCGCCACCATTGCCGAGACGCTCGGCGCCAAGGCCAAGAGCGTGACGCTCGCGCTCGAAGAAGTGACCGTTGTGGTCAGTGCTGCCGACTACATCGATGCAGCAACGCTGCTGCGCGATGCGCCCGGCTGCCGTTTCGAGCAGTTGATCGACCTGTGCGGCATGGACTATTCCGACTACCGCGAAGGCGAGTGGCAGGGCGAGCGCTACGGCGTCGTCTCGCACCTGCTCTCCGTGAGCCTCAACCAGCGCGTGCGCCTGAAGGTGTTCGCGACCAGCGAAGACCTGCCCGTGATCGATTCGCTCCAGCCCGTCTGGAGCGCTGCCACGTGGTTCGAGCGCGAAGCCTTTGACCTGTACGGCATCGTGTTCGACGGCCACGACGACCTGCGCCGCATCCTGACCGACTACGGCTTCATCGGTCATCCGTTCCGCAAGGACTTCCCGGTGTCGGGTCACGTCGAAATGCGCTACGACGAAGAGCAGAAGCGCGTGGTCTACCAGCCGGTCTCGATCGAGCCGCGCGAAATCACGCCGCGCGTGATCCGCGAAGACAACTACGGCGGCGGTTTGCACTGACAGATATGGCCGAAATCAAGAACTACACACTCAACTTCGGTCCCCAGCACCCCGCAGCACACGGCGTGCTGCGCCTCGTGCTCGAGCTGGACGGCGAAGTGATCCAGCGCGCCGACCCCCACATCGGCCTGCTGCACCGTGCGACCGAGAAGCTTGCCGAATCGCGCACCTTCATCCAGTCGCTGCCCTACATGGACCGCCTCGACTACGTGTCGATGATGTCCAACGAGCACGCCTACTGCCTCGCCATCGAGCGGATGATGGGCCTCGATGTGCCGATCCGCGCGCAGTACATCCGCGTGATGTTCGCCGAGATCACCCGCCTGCTGAACCACCTGCTGTGGCTCGGCGCGCACGGTCTGGACTGCGGTGCGATGAACATGCTCATCTACTGCTTCCGCGAGCGTGAAGACCTGTTCGACATGTACGAAGCCGTGTCCGGCGCGCGCATGCACGCGGCGTACTTCCGTCCGGGCGGTGTCTACCGTGACCTGCCGGATTCGATGCCGCAGTACAAGGTCAGCAAGATCAAGAATGCGAAGGCCATCGAGAAGCTCAATGAGAACCGCCAGGGCTCGTTGCTCGACTTCATCGACGACTTCTGCAAGCGCTTCCCGAAGATGGTCGACGAGTACGAGACGTTGCTCACCGACAACCGCATCTGGAAGCAGCGCACCGTGGGCATCGGCGTGGTCACGCCGGAGCGCGCGTTGAACCTGGGCTTCACCGGCCCGATGCTGCGCGGCTCGGGCGTCGAATGGGACCTGCGCAAGAAGCAGCCCTACGACGTCTACGACCAGATGCAGTTCGACGTGCCCGTGGGCAAGACCGGCGACTGCTACGACCGCTACCTGGTTCGCGTGGAAGAAATGCGCCAGGCCAACAAGATCATCCAGCAGTGCTCGGCATGGCTGCGCGCCAACCCCGGCCCGGTGATCACCAGCAACCACAAGGTCGCCGCGCCTGCGCGCGAATCGATGAAGGCGAACATGGAGGAGCTGATCCACCATTTCAAGCTCTTCACCGAAGGCTTCCATGTGCCCGAAGGCGAGGCGTATGCCGCCGTCGAGCATCCCAAGGGCGAGTTCGGCATCTACCTCGTGAGCGACGGCGCCAACAAGCCGTACCGCCTGAAGATCCGCGCCCCGGGCTTCCCGCACCTCGCTGCCCTCGACGAAATGTCGCGCGGCCACATGATCGCCGACGCTGTCGCGGTGATCGGCACGATGGACATCGTGTTCGGCGAAATCGACAGGTGAGAAAGAGCGAATGACGACTTCCTCAACCCATCACCATGACGCGGCGCCCTCGGCGCCGTTGAAGGCTGCCATCCTCGAGCGCTTTGCGCGCGAGGTCGCGAAGTACCCCGAAGCCGGCAAGCAGTCGGCCGTGATGGCCTGCCTGGCCATCGTCCAGCAGGACGAAGGCTTCGTGAGCGTGCAGCGCGAGCGCGAGATCGCCGCCTACCTCGGCATGGCGCCCATCGCCGTGCACGAGGTGACGACCTTCTACAACATGTACAACCAGCATCCGGTGGGCAAGTTCAAGCTCAACGTGTGCACCAACCTGCCGTGCCAGCTGCGCGACGGCGTCACCGCGCTCGTGCACCTCGAGAAGAAGCTCGGCATCAAGATGGGCGAGACCACGGCCGACGGCCTGTTCACGCTGCAGCAGAGCGAATGCCTGGGCGCCTGCGCCGATTCGCCCGTGATGCTGGTCAACGACCGCACCATGTGCAGCTTCATGAGCAACGACAAGCTCGACCAGCTCATCGACGGTTTGCGCAGTGCCAAGCCAGGGGAGGCTTCGTGATGACGCCCGAACAGGTTCTCTCGCAATTCCAGGCCACCGGTGTCCAGACCTGCTTCCATGACCGCCACATCGGCGCTCAGATCTATGCAGGCCTGGACGGCACCAACTGGCACCTGGCCGACTACGAAGCGCGCGGCGGCTACCAGGCGCTGCGCAAGATCCTCACCGAGGGCCTCACGCCCGACCAGGTGATTGCCGAAGTGAAGGCCTCGGGCCTGCGCGGCCGTGGCGGCGCGGGTTTCCCGACCGGTCTGAAGTGGAGCTTCATGCCCCGCCAGTTCCCGGGCCAGAAGTACCTCGTCTGCAATTCGGACGAAGGCGAGCCCGGCACGTGCAAGGACCGCGACATCCTGCAGTTCAACCCTCACATCGTGATCGAAGGCATGGCCATCGCCGCGTATGCGATGGGCATCAGCGTGGGCTACAACTACATCCACGGCGAGATCTTCCAGAGCTACGACCGCTTCGAGGCCGCCCTCGAAGAAGCGCGCGCCGCCGGCTACCTCGGCGACAAGATCATGGGCAGCACGTACAACTTCCAGTTGCACGCGGCCCACGGCTTCGGTGCCTACATCTGCGGCGAAGAAACCGCGCTGCTCGAATCGCTCGAAGGCAAGAAGGGCCAGCCGCGCTTCAAGCCGCCGTTCCCAGCCAGCTTCGGCCTGTACGGCAAGCCGACCACCATCAACAACACCGAGACCTTCGCGGCGGTGCCCTGGATCATCCGCAACGGCGGCCAGGCCTACCTCGAGTGCGGCAAGCCGAACAACGGCGGCACCAAGATCTACTCGGTGAGCGGCGACGTCGAGCTGCCCGGCAACTACGAAGTGCCGATGGGCACGCCGTTCTCCAAGCTGCTCGAACTGGCCGGCGGCGTGCGCAAGGGCCGCACGCTCAAGGCCGTGATTCCCGGCGGCTCGTCGTCGCCGGTGCTGCCGGCCGACATCATGATGGCCTGCACCATGGACTACGACTCGATCGCCAAGGCCGGCTCCATGCTCGGTTCGGGCGCCGTGATCGTCATGGACGACACGCGGTCGATGGTCGAGTCGCTCAAGCGCCTCTCGTACTTCTACATGCACGAGTCCTGCGGCCAGTGCACCCCCTGCCGCGAAGGCACGGGCTGGCTCTACCGCGTGGTGGACCGCATCCACAACGGACAGGGCAAGCCCAGCGACATGCAGCTGCTGGACTCCGTGGCCGGCGACATCATGGGCCGCACCATCTGTGCGCTCGGCGATGCGGCAGCCATGCCCGTGCGCGCCATGATCAAGCACTTCCGCCATGAGTTCGAGGCCCTGATCCCGGGCCACGTCCCGACGGCGCCCGTCAAGGCCTGAGTGCGAGAAGAAACACAGACATGATCGAAATCGAACTCGACGGCAAGAAGGTCGAAGTGACCGAAGGCAGCATGGTGATGCATGCGGCCGAAAAGGCGGGCACCTACATTCCGCACTTCTGCTATCACAAGAAACTCAGCATCGCGGCCAACTGCCGCATGTGCCTGGTCGACGTGGAAAAGGCGCCCAAGCCGATGCCGGCCTGCGCCACGCCCGTCACGCAGGGCATGATCGTTCGCACCAAGAGCGACAAGGCCATCAAGGCCCAGCAGTCCGTCATGGAGTTCCTGCTGATCAACCACCCGCTGGATTGCCCCATCTGCGACCAGGGCGGCGAATGCCAGCTGCAGGACCTGGCCGTCGGCTACGGCGGTTCTTCTTCGCGTTACGAAGAAGAAAAGCGCGTCGTGTTCCACAAGGACGTCGGCCCGCTGATCAGCATGGAAGAAATGAGCCGCTGCATCCACTGCACGCGCTGCGTCCGTTTCGGCCAGGAAGTGGCCGGCGTGATGGAGCTGGGCATGTCGCACCGCGGCGAGCACTCCGAAATCGAAACCTTCCTCGGCGACTCGGTCGACTCCGAGCTGTCGGGCAACATGATCGACATCTGCCCGGTCGGCGCGCTCACGAGCAAGCCCTTCCGCTACAGCGCCCGCACCTGGGAACTGTCGCGCCGCAAGTCGGTGAGCCCGCACGATTCCACCGGTGCCAACCTGATCGTCCAGGTCAAGAACAACCGCGTGATGCGCGTGGTGCCGCTCGAGAACGAAGACGTCAACGAATGTTGGATCGCCGACCGCGACCGCTTCTCGTACGAAGCGCTCAACGGCACGGAACGCCTGACGCAGCCCATGCTGAAGCAGGGCGGCCAATGGCAGCAGGTCGACTGGCAGACGGCGCTCGAGTACGTCGCCAACGGTCTCAAGCAGATCAAGACCGACCACGGTGCGCAAAGCATCGGCACGCTGGTCAGCCCGCACAGCACGCTCGAAGAGCTGCAGCTCGCCGCCATGCTCACGCGTGAACTCGGCAGCGACAACATCGACTACCGCCTGCGCAATGCCGAGTTCTCGGCCTTCGAAGGCGTGCGCTGGCTCGGCACCTCGATCGCCTCGCTCACGCAAGTGCAGCGCGCGCTGGTCGTCGGCTCGAACCTGCGCAAGGAACACCCGCTGTTCGCACAGCGCATCCGCCAGGCCGTGCGCAAGGGCGCCGCGCTGTCGGTGATCACCTCGTCCAGCCTCATGGCCGACCGCGGTGCCTGGGCCATCGACGTGGCGCAAGCGTCGATCGTCGACGCCGACCAATGGGTCGAGGCGCTGGCCGCCGTGGCCGCGGCCATCGGCCAGACCAATGGCGCGGCCGCACCGCTGGCACCGAAGAACGCACCCGACGCCGCCGCGCAAGCCATCGCAGCCTCGCTGCTGAGCGGCGAGCGCAAGGCGATCCTGCTCGGCAATGCCGCCGCGCACCACGCGCAAGCCAGCAGCCTGCTGGCCCTCGCGAACTGGATCGGCGCACAGACCGGCGCCACCGTCGGCTACCTGACCGAAGCGGGCAACACCGTGGGCGCACAGCTCGTCGGCGCCTTCCCGCAAAACGGCGGCCTCGATGCCGGCCGCATGCTTGCCGCCGGCTCCGGCCTGAAGGCCGTGCTGCTGCTGAACACCGAGCCGGTGTTCGACTCGGCCGCCGGTGCTGCCGCCGCCGATGTCATCGGCAATGCGCAGATGGTGGTCACGCTGAGCCCCTTCAAGGCCAACCTCGAGTTCAGCGACGTGCTGCTGCCCATCGCCCCGTTCACCGAAACGCCCGGCACCTTCGTCAATGCTGAAGGCCGCGTGCAGGGTTTCCATGCCGTCGTGAAGCCGCAAGGCGAAACGCGCCCGGCGTGGAAGGTGCTGCGCGTGCTGGCGAACCTGCTCGGCCTGCCGGGCTTCGCCTTCGAATCGACCGCCGAGGTGCTGGCCACCGTCGGTGACAAGGGCACCGTACCGGCGAACGCGCTGAGCAACGCCACCTCCGCCAAGGCCGTCGCGGCCAGTGGCGTCGTGGCTGCGCCCGTGGTCGCGAGCATCTACCAGCTCGACTCGATCGTGCGCCGCGCACCGTCGCTGCAGTTGACCGCCGACGCGCGCCACAGCGCACAGGCCGCACCCGCTCGTGCCGAGGAGGCCCTGGCATGATCGACGCAATTCATGGCTTCGGCCAGGGGCTGGTCGCCGCGGGCTGGTGGACGTCCGTCGTCTGGCCCGTGGTCTGGACGCTGATCAAGATCATCGTCGTCGTGATCCCGCTGATGCTGGCCGTGGCGTACCTCACGCTGTGGGAACGCAAGGCCATCGGTTTCACGCAGATCCGCGTGGGCCCGAACCGCATCGGGCCGCTGGGCCTGCTGCAGCCGATCGCCGACGCGCTCAAGCTGATGACCAAGGAAATCATCCTTCCGACGGTCGCTAACAAGGGCCTGTTCCTGCTCGGCCCGATCATGACCATCATGCCGGCGCTGGCCGCATGGGCCGTGATTCCCTTCGGTCCCGACGTGGCGCTGGCCAACATCAATGCCGGCCTGCTGTTCGTGATGGCCATCACCTCGCTCGAGGTGTACGGCGTGATCATCGCCGGCTGGGCCTCGAACTCGAAGTACGCCTTCCTGGGCGCGCTGCGTGCCTCGGCACAGATGGTGAGCTACGAAATCGCGATGGGCTTCTGCTTCGTCGTGGTGCTGATGGTCACGGGCAGCCTGAACATGTCCGACATCGTGACGGTGCAGGGCAAGGGCATGTTCCAAGACATGGGCATTGGCTTCCTGTCGTGGAACTGGCTGCCGCTGCTGCCGATCTTCGTTGTGTACTTCATCTCGGGTCTCGCCGAAACCAACCGCCACCCGTTCGACGTGGTGGAAGGCGAATCGGAAATCGTGGCCGGCCACATGATCGAGTACTCGGGCATGAGCTTCGCGATGTTCTTCCTGGCCGAGTACGCCAACATGTGGCTCGTCTCGATCCTGACCGTGGTGCTGTTCCTCGGCGGATGGCTGCCGCCGTTCGAGTTCCTGAGCTTCATTCCGGGCTGGATCTGGCTGGGCCTGAAGACCTTCTGCGTGGTCACCATGTTCCTGTGGGTGCGCTCGACGTTCCCGCGCTTCCGCTACGACCAGATCATGCGTCTGGGCTGGAAGATCTTCATTCCCGTCACCCTGGTGTGGCTGGTCGTGGTCGGTGGCTGGATGCAGACGCCGTTCAACATCTGGAAATAAGCAGGAAGCGACGACATCATGACTGCTTCACACACCGCCGGAGGGCTCGGACGCACCTCCAAGCTGGCCTCCGCACCGTTCTCGCTCAAGGACTTCCTGGGCAGCTTCATGCTGTTCGAACTGTTCAAGGGCCTGGCCATCACGGGCAAGTACGCCTTCGCGCGCAAGATCACCGTCCAGTTCCCCGAAGAGAAGACGCCGCTGTCGCCGCGCTTCCGTGGCCTGCACGCGCTGCGCCGCTACGAGAACGGCGAAGAGCGCTGCATCGCCTGCAAGCTGTGCGAGGCCGTGTGCCCCGCGCTGGCGATCACCATCGAATCCGACGTGCGTGACGACGGCTCGCGCCGCACCACGCGCTACGACATCGACCTGACCAAGTGCATCTTCTGCGGCTTCTGCGAAGAGAGCTGCCCGGTCGACTCGATCGTCGAGACGCACATCTTCGAATACCACGGCGAAAAGCGCGGCGACCTGTACTTCACCAAGGACATGCTGCTGGCCGTGGGCGACCGCTACGAAAAAGAAATCGCGGCGAACAAGGCGGCCGACGCCAAGTACCGCTGAGCCGGCTCCGCTCGAAACCCGTACCAATCGAATTCCAATGGACGTCAAGACCGGTCTGTTCTATCTGTTTGCCGCGGTGCTGCTGTTTGCAGCCTTCCGCGTCATCACCTCCCGCAACCCCGTGTACGCCGCGCTGTACCTGGTGCTGGCCTTCTTCCAGGCCTCGGCCATCTGGCTGCTGCTGCGCGCCGAGTTCCTGGCGATCTCGCTCGTGCTGGTGTACGTCGGCGCCGTGATGGTGCTGTTCCTGTTCGTCGTGATGATGCTGGACATCGACGTCGACGGCCTGCGAGAGGGCTTCTGGAAGCACTTCCCGCTGGCGGCAGGCATCGGCGCGCTCATCGCGCTCGAAATGGCGGCCGTGCTCATGGGCGGCTTCCGCCTGGGCGAAGGCCCGCGCGCCATGGCGACGACCTCGCCCAACAGCTCGAACACGCTCGAGCTGGGCAAGCTGCTGTACTCCGAATACCTCTATCCGCTGGAAATCGCCGCGGTCATCCTGCTGGTGGCCATCATTGCCGCCATTGCACTGACGCTGCGCACCCGCAAGGACAGCAAGTACGTCAACCCGTCGGACCAGGTGCGCGTGAAGGCGCGCGACCGCGTGCGCATCGTGCAGATGCCCGTCACGCGTGCGGCCGAGCCGGTGGTTGAGGCCCCGGCAGCGGATGCCGCTGCAAAGGAAAACAAGGCATGACGCTCACGCTCGGACACTTTCTCTCGCTCGGCGCGATGCTCTTCGCGCTGTCGGTGATCGGCATCTTCCTGAACCGCAAGAACCTGATCGTGCTGCTGATGGCCATCGAGCTGATGCTGCTGGCGGTCAACATGAACTTCGTGGCCTTCTCGCACTACCTGGGCGACATGCACGGCCAGATCTTCGTGTTCTTCATCCTGACGGTGGCGGCGGCCGAATCGGCCATCGGCCTGGCGCTGCTGGTCCTGTTGTTCCGCAACAAGTCCAACATCAACGTCGACGAACTCAACTCGCTCAAGGGTTGACAGCAGTATGAGCGCAACCCTTTCCGCATCCACCTTGCTGGCCGTGCCGCTGGCACCCCTGGTCGGCGCCGCACTTGCCGGCCTGTTCGGCACGAAGTTCGGCGGCAACCACATCGGCCGCAAGGTCACGCATTCGCTGACCATCCTGGGCGTGTTCGTCGCCTTCGTGATCTCGGCGATGACGCTGAAGTCGGTCATCGTCGACGGTGCCCGCTTCAACCAGACCATCTACGAATGGATGATGGTCGGCGGCCTGAAGATGGAAGTCGGCTTCCTGGTCGACGGCCTCACGGCCATGATGATGTGCGTCGTGACCTTCGTGTCGCTGATGGTCCACATCTACACCATCGGCTACATGGAAGAAGACGACGGCTACAACCGCTTCTTCTCGTACATCTCGCTGTTCACCTTCTCGATGTTGATGCTCGTCATGAGCAACAACATGCTCCAGCTGTTCTTCGGCTGGGAAGCGGTGGGCCTGGTGTCGTACCTGCTGATCGGCTTCTGGTTCAACAAGCCCACGGCCATCTTCGCGAACATGAAGGCCTTCCTGGTCAACCGCGTGGGTGACTTCGGCTTCATCCTGGGCATCGGCCTGATCGCCGCCTACGCCGGCACGCTGAACTACGGCGAAGCCTTCGCCAAGGCGCACACGCTGGCCGGCATCACCTTCCCGGGCACCGAGTGGATGCTCATCACGGTGATCTGCATCTGCCTGTTCATCGGCGCGATGGGCAAGAGCGCCCAGTTCCCGCTGCACGTGTGGCTGCCCGACTCGATGGAAGGCCCGACCCCCATCTCGGCGCTGATCCACGCGGCGACCATGGTGACGGCCGGCATCTTCATGGTGGCGCGCATGTCGCCGCTGTTCGAGCTGAGCGACACGGCCCTGAGCTTCATCCTCGTGATCGGCGCCATCACCGCGCTGTTCATGGGCTTCCTGGGCATCATCCAGAACGACATCAAGCGCGTGGTCGCGTACTCGACGCTGTCGCAGCTGGGCTACATGACGGTGGCGCTCGGTGCCTCGGCCTACTCGGTCGCGGTGTTCCACCTGATGACGCACGCCTTCTTCAAGGCGCTGCTGTTCCTCGGCGCGGGCTCGGTGATCATCGGCATGCACCACAACCAGGACATCCGCTGGATGGGCGGCGTGCGCAAGTACATGCCCATCACCTGGATCACCTCGCTGCTGGGTTCGCTCGCGCTGATCGGCACGCCGCTGTTCTCGGGCTTCTACTCGAAGGACAGCATCATCGAGGCCGTGCACGAAAGCCACCTGTGGGGCGCGCAGTTCGCCTACTACGCGGTGCTGGCCGGCGTGTTCGTGACGGCGTTCTACTCGTTCCGCATGTACTTCCTGGTCTTCCACGGCAAGGAACGCTACGACCAGAACCCGGACGCACACCACGACGACCATGCGCACGACGCGCACGGACACGACGACCACGGCCACGGCCACGACGCCCACAAGCCGCACGAATCGCCGATGGTGGTCTGGCTGCCGCTGGTGCTGCTGGCGATCCCCTCGGTGGTGATCGGCTTCATGACCATCGACCCGATGCTGTTCGGCAGCTTCTTCAAGGACGCGATCTTCGTCGACGGTGCCAAGCACCACGCGATGGGCGAGCTGAAGGAAGCCTTCCACGGCCCGGTCGCCATGGCGATCCACGGCCTGCAGACCGCACCGTTCTGGTTGGCGCTGGCCGGCGTGGCGCTGTCGTACTACATGTACATGATGAACCCGGCGCTGCCGGCCGCCATCAAGCGCGCCTTCAGCCCGATCTACAACCTGCTCGAGAACAAGTACTACCTCGACTGGATCAACGAGAACATCCTCGCCCGCGGTGCGCGCCTGCTCGGCACGGGCCTGTGGAAGGGCGGCGACCAGGCGCTGATCGACGGCGCGCTCGTCAACGGTTCCTGGAAGGTGGTGGGTCGCGTGGCCGGCGTCGTGCGCTGGCTGCAGTCGGGCTTCATCTACCACTACGCCTTCGCGATGCTGCTGGGCATCTTCATCCTGATGACGTACTTCGTCTGGTTCAAACGTTGAGCCCGAACGCTGGAGAAAGAGAAAAATGGGTTTGTTGAGCCTTGCCATCTGGGTGCCGATCGCATTCGGCGCCGTGCTGCTGGCGTTTGGCCGCGACGAGCACGCCAAGGGCGTGCGCTGGGTCGCGCTCGTCGGTGCCATCGTGAGCTTCCTGGTCACGGTGCCGCTGTTCACGCGCTTCCAGAACGGAACCGCCGCGATGCAGTTCGTCGAGAAGACGAGCTGGATCTCGCGCTTCAACGTCAACTACCACCTGGGCATCGACGGCATGTCGCTGTGGCTGGTGCTGCTGACCTCGTTCATCACGGTCGTGGTCGTGATCTCGGCCTGGGAAGTGATCACCGAGCGCGTGAACCAGTACATGGGCGCGTTCCTGATCCTGTCGGGTTTCATGATCGGCGTGTTCTCGGCGCTCGACGGCATCCTGTTTTACGTGTTCTTCGAAGCCACGCTGATCCCGATGTACCTGATCATCGGCATCTGGGGCGGCCCGAACAAGATCTACGCGGCGTTCAAGTTCTTCCTGTACACGCTGCTCGGCTCGCTGCTGATGCTGGTCGCGCTGATCTTCCTGTACAACAAGTCGGGCGGCAGCTTCGACATCCTGAGCTGGCACAAGCTGCCGCTGGGTTCGACCGCGCAGACCTTCCTGTTCTTCGCCTTCTTCGCGGCCTTCGCCGTCAAGGTGCCGATGTGGCCGGTCCACACCTGGCTGCCCGACGTGCACGTCGAGGCCCCCACGGGCGGTTCGGCCGTGCTGGCCGCGATCATGCTGAAGCTGGGTGCCTACGGTTTCCTGCGCTTCTCGATGCCCATCGCGCCTGACGCTTCGCACGAGTGGGCGTGGCTCATGATCGCGCTGTCGCTCATCGCCGTGATCTACGTGGGCCTGGTTGCGCTGGTGCAGCAGGACATGAAGAAGCTGGTGGCGTACTCGTCGGTGGCCCACATGGGCTTCGTGACGCTGGGCTTCTTCATCTTCAACGAGCTCGGCGTGTCCGGCGGCATCGTGCAGATGATTGCCCACGGCTTCGTGTCGGGCGCCATGTTCCTGGGCATCGGCGTGCTGTACGACCGCGTGCACTCGCGCCAGATCGCCGACTACGGCGGCGTGGTCAACACCATGCCCAAGTTCGCCGCGTTCGCGCTGCTGTTCGCCATGGCCAACTGCGGCCTGCCGGGCACCGCCGGTTTCGTGGGCGAATGGATGGTGATCCTGGGCGCCGTCAAGGCCAACTTCTGGGTCGGCCTGGGCGCTGCCACCGCACTGATCTTCGGCGCTGCCTACACCCTGTGGATGTACAAGCGCGTGTACCTGGGCCCGGTCGGCAACGACCACGTCAAGGAACTGAAGGACATCAACGCCCGCGAATTCCTGATGCTCTCGCTGCTGGCGATCGCCGTGCTGTGGATGGGCCTGTATCCGAAGCCTTTCACCGACGCGATGGATGCCTCCGTCGTCGAGCTTCTGCGCCACGTGGCGATTTCGAAGCTGCCCGTCTGATGCCACGCTGAAGAAGAGAACGAGATGATTGACAAACTCAGCTGGGTGACGATCTACCCCGAAATCGTGTTGCTGGTCATGGCCTGCATCATTGCGCTGGTCGACCTGTCGGACACGAGCCCGCGCCGCACCCGCACCTACATCCTGACGCTGCTCACGCTGGCGGCGGTGGCCGTGCTCACGGGCCTGGCCGCTGTCGGCGGCAAGACCTCCTACGGCTTCGGCGGCATGGTGGTGAGCGACACGATGGGCAACTGGCTCAAGTGCTTCGCTTCGCTGGCCCTGATGGTGACGCTGGTCTACGGCCGTCCCTACGCGGCCGACCGCGAGATGCTGCGCGGCGGCGAGATGTTCACGATCAGCATGCTGGCGCTGCTGGGCATGTTCGTGATGATCGGCGGCAGCAACTTCCTGCTGATCTACCTCGGCCTGGAACTGCTCACGCTGTCGAGCTACGCGCTCGTGGCGCTGCGCCGCGACAACGCGGTGGCCAGCGAAGCCGCCATGAAGTACTTCGTGCTCGGCGCCATGGCCAGCGGCTTCCTGCTGTACGGCCTGTCGATGATGTACGGCGCGACCGGCTCGCTCGACCTGAACGAAGTGTTCAAGGCGATCTCGACCGGCAAGGTGAACCACCAGGTGCTGGTGTTCGGCCTGGTCTTCATCGTGGCCGGCCTGGCGTTCAAGGTCGGTGCCGCACCGTTCCACATGTGGGTGCCCGACGTCTACCAGGGCGCGCCGACGGCGATCACGCTGCTGATCGGCGCCGCGCCCGAGCTGGCTGCCTTCGGCATCATCATCCGCCTGCTGGTCGACGGCCTGCAGCCGCTGGCCATCGACTGGCAGCAGATGCTCGCCGTGCTGGCGGTGGCGTCGCTGGTGATCGGCAACCTGGCCGCCATCGCGCAGAGCAATCTCAAGCGCATGCTGGCCTACTCGACCATCGCGCAGATGGGCTTCATGCTGCTGGGCCTGGTGGCGGGTTCCGACCTGCAGGGCACGCAGAACGCGCAGGCCGCCTACAGCGCCGCGATGTTCTATGTCGTGACCTACGTGCTGACCACGCTGGCGAGCTTCGGCATCATCCTGCTGCTGGCGCGCGAAGGCTTCGAAAGCGAAGAGATCACCGACCTGGCCGGCCTGAACCAGCGCAGCCCGCTGTACGCCGGCGTGATGGCCATCGCGATGTTCTCGCTGGCCGGCCTGCCGCCACTCGTTGGCTTCTACGCCAAGCTGGCCGTGCTGCAGGCGCTGATCGCCTCGGGCGCTGCCATCTACATCGGCCTGGCCGTGTTCGCCGTGATCACCTCGCTGATCGGTGCGTTCTACTACCTGCGCGTGGTCAAGGTCATGTACTTCGATGCGCCCGTCACGGCGACCACCGTGTCGGCCTCGTTCGACGTGCGCACCGTGCTCACGATCAACGGCGCGCTGATCCTGATTCTTGGTGTCCTGCCCGGCGGTCTGATGACGCTGTGCTACGACGCCATCGCGGCCACGCTGGCCCACTGACGCGGTCCGCAACACGGTGTCGCAAACCGCGTCGGTCTGGGTGGTGCTGCTGGTGGCCCTGGTGGCCGCCAACCTGCCGTTCCTGAATGAGCGCCTGTTCGGGGCGGTGCCGCTGTCGACCGCGCACAAGTCGCTCGCCATCCGCTTCGGCGAACTGGTGGTGCTGTACTTCATTGCCGGCGGCATCGGCCTGCTGTTCGAACGCAGGGCAGGGCAGATCGCCGCCCAGGGCTGGGAGTTCTACGCGGTGACGGCTTCGCTGTTCGTCGTGCTGGCCTTCCCGGGGTTCACCTGGCGCTACCTGATGAAGCACAGGCACTGACCGACATGACTTCTCCCGCCACCGCAACCATCGATGCGCACCTGAAGGAAGCGCTCGTCAGCAGCGAAGAGCTCTTCAAAGGCAAGTTCCTGCACGCCAAGCGCGACACCATCCGCCTGCCCGACGGCCACAGCGCCACGCGCGAGTACGTGGTGCATCCCGGCGCGGTGGTGGTGATTCCGCTGCTCGACGACGGCCGCGTGGTGCTGGAGCGCCAGTTCCGCTACCCGGTGGATCGCGTGATCGTCGAGTTTCCCGCGGGCAAGCTCGACGCCGGCGAAGATCCGCTGCTGTGCGGCCAGCGCGAACTGCTCGAGGAAACCGGCTACACCGCGCGCGAATGGGCGCATGCGGGCGCCACGCACCTGGCGGTGGCGTACTCGACCGAGATCATCCACATCTACTTCGCACGCGGCCTCTCGCTGGGCGAGCGCCAGCTCGACCACGGCGAGTTTCTCGACGTGTTCACCGCCACGCCGCAGGAGCTCATCGGCTGGTGCCGCGACGGCACCGTGACCGACGCGAAGACGCTCACCTGCGCCCTGTGGCTGCAGAACGTCCTGTCGGGCGCATGGGCACTGGATTGGCAGGCCGCAGCCTCGCAAGGCGGCGCGGGATAATCCGCGCATGAAGGTCCTCGATCTCCGCTGCACGCACGGCCACGGCTTCGAGGGCTGGTTCGCGTCCAACGAGGCGTTCGACAGCCAGCTCGCAAGCGGCCTCGTCGAGTGCCCGGTCTGTGGCGACACCGCCATCGTCAAGCTGCTGAGCGCGCCCCGCCTGAACCTGAGCAACGCCAAGGCGCCGAAGGAAGAAGGGCGCGGCGACGCGGCCCGCGCGCCGGCGGCACCCGCAACGCCTTCCACGCAAGTATCCGCATCCTCGACTTCGCCCGAAGCCCGCTGGATGCGCGCCGTGCGCGAAGTGCTGGCCAAGACCGAAGACGTCGGCGACCGCTTTGCCGACGAGGCGCGCAAGATGCATTACGGCGAAACCGCCGAGCGCGGCATCCGCGGCCAGGCCACGCCGGAGCAGACCGAGGCGTTGCTCGACGAAGGCATTCCGGTGATGGCGCTGCCGATTCCGGCGGCGCTGAAAGAAACCCTGCAGTAACCGGCCGGCTCGACGAGCCAGTCAGTCCGGCCCGGCCCGCTCAGGCCGTGAACTGCAGCGCGGCCAGCCGCGCGTACACGCCGCCTTGCGCCACCAGCGCCGCGTGCGTTCCCTGTTCGACGATGCCGCCGTGGTCCAGCACGATGATGCGGTCGGCCTTCTGCACGGTCGCCAGGCGGTGGGCGATCACGAGCGTGGTGCGGTTTTCCATCGCCGATTCGAGCGCGGCCTGCACCATGCGCTCGCTCTCGGCGTCCAGCGCGCTGGTGGCTTCGTCCAGCAGCAGCAGCGGCGGGTTCTTCAGGATGGCCCGCGCGATGGCGATGCGCTGGCGCTGGCCGCCCGACAGCCGCACGCCGCGTTCGCCCAGGAAGGTGTCGTAGCCCTCGGGCAGCGCCTGCAGGAAGTCGTGCGCGAAGGCGGCGCGCGCCGCGGCGTGCACCTCGTCGGCGCTGGCCTCGGGCCGGCCGTAGCGGATGTTCTCGAAGGCGCTGGCCGAGAAGATCACCGCGTCCTGCGGCACGAGGCCGATGCGGGTGCGCAGGTCGTGCAGCGCGAGCGCGTCCAGCGACGCACCATCGAGCACGATGCGGCCCGACTGCGGGTCGTAGTAGCGCAGCAGCAGCTGGAACACCGTGCTCTTGCCCGCGCCGCTCGATCCCACCAGCGCCACGGTCTCGCCCGGCGCGATGTCCAGGCTGAAGTCGCGCAGCGCCGGCGTGCCCGGCCGCGAAGGGTAGTGGAAGGTGATGGCGTCGAAGCGGATCGCGCTGCCCGCGGCGGGAACCGGCGCCACCGCCGGCCGTGCGGGTGAGGCGATGGCCGTCGGCGCGTGCAGCAGTTCCATCAAGCGCTCGGTGGCGCCGGCGGCGCGCAGCAGGTCGCCGTACACCTCGCCGAGCACCGCCGTGGCGCTCGCCAGGATCGCCACGTAGACCACAGTCTGGCCCAGGTGGCCGGCCGTGATGTCGCCGCGCAGCACGGCCTGCGTGCCTTCGTACAGGCCCCAGAGCAGGGCGGCCGAGGTGGCGATGATGATGAAGGCCACGAGCACCGAGCGCGCGCGCGTGCGGCGCACGGCGGTGTGGAAGGCGTTCTCGGTCGAGCCCTTGAAGCGGTCGGCCTCGCGGCCTTCGGCCGTGTAGCTCTGCACCACGGGAATCGCGTTCAGCACCTCGGCCGCGATGGCGCTCGAGTCGGCCACGCGGTCCTGGCTGGCGCGCGAGAGCTTCCGCACGCGGCGGCCGAACCACATGCTCGGCAGCACCACCAGCACCAGGATGCCCAGCACCTGCACCATCACATAAGGGTTGGTCCAGACCAGCACCGCCAGTGCGCCCACGCCCATGACGGCGTTGCGCAGGCCCATGCTCAGCGACGAGCCGACCACCGTCTGCACCAGCGTGGTGTCGGCCGTGAGGCGCGACAGCACCTCGCCGGTCTGCGTGGTCTCGAAGAAGGCCGGGCTCTGCTGCAGCACATGGCCGTAGACCGCGTTGCGCAGGTCGGCCGTGACGCGCTCGCCGAGCCAGCTCACCGTATAGAAGCGCGCGGCCGAAAACAGGCCCAGCGCCACGGCCACCGCGAAGAGGGCGCCGAAGTGCTCGCGCAGCGCCATGGTCTGGGCGCCCTTGTCGGCGCTGACCAGGCCGCCGTCAATCAGGCTGCGCAGGGCGATAGGAAAAGCCAGCGTCGTGACCGCCGCCATCACCAGGAAGACCCCCGCCAGCACGATCTGCACGCGGTAGGGGCGAAGGAAGGGGCGCAACCCCGACAGCGAGCGGGGCGAACCCTTGGCTGCGGAGGACGACGGAGGGAAAGAAGCCATGGGCGCGAATTCTACCGAGCCCTTGCCCCCACAAAGGTCGCCTTGACAGTAATTGCCATGACAACTAATATTTCGGGCATGAGCGATGCCCCCATTTCCCCGGTCCCTCCGACGCCCGACGAGGCCGTGCGCCCGCCGGTCGCCTTCTATCGCGCCGAGGACTACCGCGCCGAAGAGAGCATCGGCTACCTGATGCGCCGCATCGTCACGTCCGTCGGCCAGACCGTCGGCACGCGCATGTGCGAGCCCGGCAGCCCCACCTACCCGCAGTGGGTGCCGCTGTACAAGCTGCACGTCGGCGCCGCCACCACCGTGGCCGAGCTGGCCCGCGCCTGCGAACTCGACACCGGCGCCATGACGCGCCTGCTCGATCGCCTCGAGGCCAAGGGCCTGTGCCGGCGCGTGCGCTCGCTCGAAGACCGCCGCGTGGTCAACATCGAACTCACCGACGAAGGCCGTGCGGCCGCGAAGGAAGTGCCCTATGTGCTGAGCCGGGTGCAGAACGAGTACCTGGCCGGTTTCAGCCTCGAAGAATGGGAGCAGCTCAAGGACTACTTGCGCCGCATCCTCGACAACGCACAGGGCCTCGCGGCCCGTGGAGAGAAGAATGACTGAGTCTTTCGCCGTGCGCGCGCTGCGCCGCACGCCCGTCGTGGCCGCCGCGCTGGCGGTGGTCGCGCTCGCCGGTTGCGCCGACATGGCCGGCATCGGCTCGCACGCCACGCTGCGCGACGCGACCACGCTCGGCATCGCAGCCGACCCCGCGCGCGCGTCCGTCCCCAGCCTGGACAGCCAGTGGTGGCAGGCCTTCGGCGACAGCCAGCTCAATGCGCTGGTCGACCAGGCCGTGGCCGGCAACCCGAACCTGCAGGTCGCGCGTGCACGCCTCGTGCGCGCCCAGGCCTCGGCGGACATCGCCGGCGCGGCGCTGCTGCCCAAGGTCGGCGCCGACCTCAACCTGAACCGCCAGAAGTTCAACAGCAACTACATCTACCCGGCGCCGCTGGGCGGCTCGACGCAGAACATCGGCCTGCTGCAGCTGGGCGCGAGCTGGGAGCTCGACTTCTTCGGCAAGAACCGCAGCGCGCTCGACACCGCCCTCGGCGCGGCCAACGCGGCAGCGGCCGACGCCGATGCAGCCCGCGTGCTGCTCGCGAGCAACGTGGCGCGCAGCTACTTCCAGTGGGCGCGCCTGAACGAACAGGTCGAAGTGGCCAAGCGCACGCTGGCCCAGCGCGACGAGACCTTCAAGCTGGTGCGCGACCGCGTCTCGGCGGGCCTCGACACCCGCCTCGAACTGCGCCAGAGCGAAGGCGGCCTGCCCGAAGCCCGCCAGCAGATCGAAGCGCTCAACGAGCAGATCGCGCTGCAGCAGCACGCACTCGATGCGCTCGTGGGCCAGCCCAACGTGTCGGCCTCGCTGAAGCCGCCGGTGCTCGCCGGCGTGAAGCCGATGGCGCTGCAGGCGAACATCCCGGCCGACCTGCTGGGCCGCCGCGCCGACATCGCCGCCGCGCGCTGGCGCGTCGAAGCGGCCACCAGCGACGTGGCCAACGCCAAGACGCAGTTCTATCCCAACGTGAACCTCACGGCCTTTGCCGGCTTCCAGAGCCTGGGCTTCGGCAAGCTGCTCAAGTCGGGCAGCGAGCAGTGGGGCGTGGGCCCGGCCATCCACCTGCCGATCTTCGAGGGCGGGCGCCTGCGCGCCAACCTGCGCGGCAAGTCGGCCGACCTCGACGTGGCCATCGAAAGCTACAACGCCACCGTGCTCGATGCCGTGCGCGACGCGGCCGACCAGGTGTCGAGCGCGCAGTCGATCGTGCGCCAGCAGACCGAGCAACGCGCCGCGCAGACGGCCGCCGAAGGCGCCTACGACATTGCCGTGCAGCGCTACCGCGCGGGCCTGGGCAACTACCTCAACGTGCTGACGGCCGAAACCGCCGTGCTGGCCCAGCGCCGGCTCGCGGTCGACCTGGCGGCCCGCGCCCTCGACACGCAGGTGGGCCTGGCGCGCGCCCTGGGCGGCGGCTGGCAGCCGCCGGCCACCGCGACGGCGTCGGCGCCGACGGCCGCCACCCAGAACTGATTTGCTGATCCGCCTTCTTCGGAAAGAACTCCATCATGAGCGATAACAACACTCCGACATCCGCTTCCCCCGTGCCCACCACCGCCGCGCCCGACGCGCCCGCGGGCAACGGCAAGCGCCGCCGCGCACTCACCGTTCTCACCGCCGTGGTGCTGGTCGCCGGCGGCGGCTGGGGCCTGTACGAATGGCTGGTCGCCAGCCACTACGAGAACACCGACAACGCCTACGTGCAGGGCAACGTCATCCAGATCACGCCGCAGATCGGCGGTACGGTCATGGCCATCGGCGCCGACGACACCGACTTCGTGAAGGCCGGCCAGCCGCTGGTGCAGCTCGACCCGGCCGATGCCAAGGTCGCGCTCGAGCAGGCCGAGGCCGCGCTCGCGCAGGCCGTGCGCCAGGTGCGCACGCTGTACGCGAACAACGGTTCGCTGGCCGCGCAGGTCACGCTGCGCCAGTCCGACATCGCCAAGGCCCAGAGCGACATCGCCAAGGCGCAGGACGACCTGCAGCGCCGCCGCGCGCTGTCGGGCAACGGTGCCGTGTCGAAGGAAGAACTCAACCACGCCGAGACGCAACTGGCCAACGCCAAGAGCGCACTGGCCGCCGCACAGGCCGGCGTGGTCGCCGCGCGCGAGGCGCTGGCCAGCAACCAGTCGCTGACCGAAGGCACCAGCGTGGCCCAGCACCCGAGCGTGCTGGCCGCCGCCGCCAAGGTGCGCGAGGCCTACCTCGCCACGCAGCGCGTGGCCATGCCCGCGCCGGTCGACGGCTACGTGGCCAAGCGCACCGTGCAGCTGGGCCAGCGCGTGGCCGCCGGCACGCCGATGATGTCCATCGTGCCGCTGCATCAGCTGTGGGTCGACGCCAACTTCAAGGAAGTGCAGCTGCGCAACATCCGCATCGACCAGCCCGTGAAGCTCACGGCCGACGTGTACGGCAAGAAGGTCGAGTACACCGGCAAGGTCGCCGGCCTGGGCGTGGGCACCGGCGCCGCCTTTGCGCTGCTGCCGGCGCAGAACGCCACCGGCAACTGGATCAAGGTGGTGCAGCGCGTGCCCGTGCGCATCGCGCTCAACCCCGAACAGCTCAAGGCCAACCCGCTGCGCATCGGCCTGTCGATGGACGCCGAGATCGACATCACGCAGAAGACCGGCAAGATGCTGGCCGATGCGCCGCGCAGCACCGCCTTCGCGCAGACGCAGGTCTATAGCCAGCTCGACCGCGGCGCCGACGCCGAGGTGGACCGCATCGTGGCCGCCAATCTCGGCCGCGGCGCACCCGCGGCGGCCGTGAGCCGCCCGGCAGCGTCCGCTGCCGCACCGGCCGTGCACGCCGCCACGCAGGGCCAGCCGGGCTGATCGCCGCCGGCCGCTGAACCCTCACAGCCCGCGCCATGGCCACTGCTGCTCCTGCCTATATCGCGCACCCCCCGCTCGAGGGCTCCGCCCGCGTCTGGGGCACGGTCGCGCTGTCCGCCGCCACCTTCATGAACGTGCTCGACTCGTCGATCGCGAACGTGTCGCTGCCGGCCATCTCGGGCGACCTTGGCGTGAGCACCACGCAAGGCACCTGGGTCATCACCAGCTTCGCGGTGGCCAACGCCATCGCGGTGCCGCTCACGGGTTTCATGACCCAGCGCTTCGGCCAGGTGCGCCTGTTCATGGCCAGCGTGATCCTGTTCATGGTCGCCTCGCTGCTGTGCGGCCTGGCGCCCAACATGACCACGCTCATCCTGTTCCGCGCGTTGCAGGGCTTCGTGGCGGGGCCGATGATCCCGCTGTCGCAGACGCTGCTGCTGTCGAGCTACCCGAAGGCCAAGGCCGGCCTGGCCATGGCCATGTGGTCGATGACCACGCTGGTCGCGCCGGTGATGGGGCCGCTGCTCGGTGGCTGGATCACCGACAACATCTCGTGGCCGTGGATCTTCTACATCAACATCCCGGTCGGCATCGTGGCCGCGGCCATCACCTGGACGCTGTACCACAAGCGCGAGAGCAAGACGCACAAGGTGCCGATCGACGCCATCGGCCTGGCGCTGCTGGTGCTGTGGGTGGGGTCGCTGCAGCTCATGCTCGACAAGGGCAAGGAGCTCGACTGGTTCCATTCGGCCGAGATCGTCACGATGGCCGTGGTGGCCGTGGTCGGCTTCGCCTTCTTCCTGGTCTGGGAGCTGACCGACAAGCACCCGGTGGTCGACCTGTCGCTGTTCAAGCGCCGCAACTTCTGGTCGGGCGCGGTGGCCACGGCCATTGCCTACGGCCTGTTCTTCGGCAACGTGGTGCTGCTGCCGCTGTGGCTGCAGCAGTGGATGGGCTACACCGCCACGCAGGCGGGGATGATCATGGCGCCCGTGGGGCTGCTGGCGATCTTCTTCTCGCCGGTGGTGGGCCTCACCGTGTCCAAGATCGACCCGCGCCGCTACGCGACCTTCTCGTTCCTCGTGTTCGCGCTGGTGCTGTGGATGCGCTCGAACTTCAACACGCAGGCCGACTTCGTGACGATCATCATCCCGACGATCATCCAGGGCATCGCGATGGCGTTCTTTTTCATCCCGCTCGTGACCATCACGCTGTCGGGCCTCACGCCTGACCGCATTCCGGCCGCGTCGGGGCTGTCGAACTTCCTGCGCATCACGGCGGGCGCCATGGGCACCTCGATCGCCACCACGCTGTGGGACAGCCGCGCGGCGCTGCACCACGCGCAGCTCGTGGAGTCGGTGAACCCGGGCAACAGCGCGGCCACCAGCGCCATCTCGGGGCTGACCGGCAGCGGCTTCAGTTCCGAGCAGGTGCTCGGGCAGATCAACCGCCTGGTCGACCAGCAGTCGTTCATGCTCGCGACGAACGACATCTTCTATGCGTCGGCGGTGCTGTTCCTGCTGCTGATCCCGCTGGTGTGGCTGGCACGGCCGCAAAAGGGCGGCGCGGGCGGCGACGCGGCCGCCGGCGCGCACTGATACCGCACGGCCCGCGCGCATGGACCAGTTCGCGGCCATGAAGGCGTTCCGCGCCGTCGTGGAGGCCGGCGGCTTCACCGCCGCGGCCGACGCGATGGACGTGTCGCACACGGTGGTCTCGCGCCACGTCAAGCAGCTGGAAACCGCGCTGGGCGTGCAGCTGTTGAACCGCACCACGCGCCGCTTCGCGCTCACGCAGGCGGGCCAGACCTACTACGAACACGCGCGGCAGATCCTCGACCAGGTCGAGACCGCGGCGCTGGTCGTGGCGCAGCACCAGGTCGAGCCCACGGGCCTGCTGCGCATCAACGCGCCGATGTCCTTCGGGCTGGAGGAACTGGCACAGTGGCTGCCGGCTTTTCTCGACGCGCACCCGCAGGTCAAGGCCGACCTCGTGTGCAACGACCGCTTCGTCGACCTGATCGAAGAGGGCTTCGACGTGGGATTGCGACTGGCGTATGCACTCTCGGACTCGACGCTGATCGTCAAGCGCCTCGCCAGCTTCGAGGAGTGGTGGGTGGCATCGCCCGCCTACCTGCAGCGGCGCGGCACGCCGCGAGCGCCCGCCGACCTGGCGGCGCACGACTGCCTGAACTATTCATTGGCCGCGAAGGCCGCACAGCCCAGCTTCACCGCGCCGGACGGCAGCGTCCACACAGTCGATGTCGGCGGGCGGCTGCAGGCCAACAGCGGGCTCGTGCTGCGCAGCGCCGCGCTGGCGGGCACGGGGCTGGCGGCGTCGCCAGCGTTCCTCGTGCGCGACCCTGTGGCGCGCGGCGAACTGGTGCGCGTGCTGCCCGAATTCCGCCAGCAGCCGTTGAACCTGTATGCGCTGTATCCGCAGAACCGGCACCTGTCGCCGAAGGTGCGGGCGTTTGTCGACTTTGCTGCCGCGCGCTACCTGCCCGCGGACGGGCAGGGCGACTGAGCGCGGCAGCCGCGCCTTACTTCGCTGTGGTGGGCACCAGGTCGAAGCGGTCGCTCTGGTACTGGAACAGCAGACAGTTCGCGCCCGGCTCGCAGCCGCTGCGGTGCGGCAGCCGCGCCGGCAGCAGGTAGTACGAACCGGCCGGGTACAGCACCTTCTTGCCGTCATCGAAGATCGCGTAGAACACGCCCGAGAGAACGACGGACGGGAGCGCCTGCGTGTGGCGATGGTGCGGGTTGTCGAAGCCGGCCGGGAATTCGACGAAGGCTTCGTAGGGGCCATTGCCCGTCAGGTTGCCGCGCACGTTGGCGTAGCGGATGCCGCCCGCGAGGGCCTGCCATTGCAGCGTGTCGGCGGGCGCCGAGATCGGCGTGCGGGGTGCCGGCGTGGCGGCGGTGGCGAAGCCCGGCGCGCACAGGGCACAGGACAGGGCGAGGAACAGGGCAGAAGAGCGTTTCATGGTCATGGATCGAAGAGGTTGGATTCGTGGGTGCATGCGAAGGGCAGGGCGTCAGCGGCCCGCGTCCAGCAGTTGCAACACCTCCTCGGTCGAGCGCACTTCGGCCACCACATCCGACACGCCACGCAGCGCCGCACGATGCAGTTCGCGGTGGCCCAGCACGCCGCCTTCCTCCAGGTCGAGGTCGCGCGTCGCGCAGGCGTCGTCCACGATGAGGCTCTGGTAGCCGCGCGGTGCGGCGTCGAAGGCCGTGGCCGACACGCACATGTGCGTCATGAGGCCCGTGAGGATCAGCGTCGTGATGCCGCGCGCCTGCAACTCGGCCTCGAGCGTGGTGCTGGCGAAAGCGCTCGGCGTGGCCTTGCGCAGCACGGCGTGTTGCGGCGCCGGGCGCAGTGCGTCGTGGATGCCGAAGGCGTGGCTGCCCTCCGCGAAGATCGGGCTGTCGGCGGGAGCCACATGCTGCACATGGAACACCGGCATCGCATGCCGGTCGGCGGCATCGATGAGGCGCCGCGCCTGGCGCAGGGCGGCGAGGCCATCGGGAATGGGCATGTGCCCGTCGAAGTACTCGTTCTGGAAATCGATCGCGATCAGCGCCGTGGCGGCGGGATCGATGCGGCTCGTCGGCACGGCGCCGGTGAGGCTGCGAATGCTGGGGTGCTTCATGCGTTCTCTGCGTGAGTGAAAGAAGGCCTGAAGCGTAGGCAGCCCCCGCGCTGCGGGGTAGAGGCGCCGCCGCACAAGATTTGTGCGGATCGTGACGATCAGCGTGGCTACTTCACGCCGTGGCCCAGCGCCTTCAACACGTCATGGCACGCACCCATCGTGTGGTAATCGGTCTTGCCCGCCGGGCTCTTCTCGTCGCTGATCTTCGCGTTCTGCGGCGTGAGGATGCGATACCACGCCCCGTGCGCGTGGTCGACGAAGTGGTCCCAGCTGTAGGCCCAGATCCGGTCGTACCAGTCCCAGTAGCCGGCGTCGCCCGTGCGCACCGCGAGCAGGGCGGCGGCGGCGAAGCTCTCGGCTTGGACCCAGAAGTACTTGTCGCCGTCGCACACCGCGCCGTCGGGCCCGAAGCCGTAGACCAGCCCGCCGTGCGTGGCGTCCCAGCCGCGCTGCATCGCGGTGTCGAAGAAGTGGCGCGCGCGCGGCACGAGCCATTCGGTGCCGGGCGCGCCGGGGCCGAGGTGGCCCTCGAGCTGCAACAGCAACTTGGCCCACTCGGTGAGGTGGCCGGTCTGGAAGCCCCAGGGCCGGAAGATGTTGGTCTTGTCGCCGCGGTTGTAGTCCCAGTCGACCGACCAGTCCTCGCGGTAGTGCTCCCACACCAGCCCGTCGGCGAGCGCAGCCTGCCGGCCCGTGATGCTTTCGGCCAGCGTGCGTGCGCGCTGAAGGTAGAAGGGCTCGCGCGTGGCGTCGTAGGCCGCGAGCATCGCCTCGCAGGCGTGCATGTTGGCGTTCTGGCCGCGGTACGGGCCGACCTGCCAGTTTGGCGTGGCCTCGTCGGCGTACAGCTGGTGCGCCGGTTCCCAGAAATGCTGTTCCATCAGATCGCGGGTGTGCGCGAGGCCGGCGCGCGCCTCCTCGACGCCGGCCATCAGCGCATGCGCGTGCGCCAGCAGCACGAAGGCCAGGCCGTAGCAGTGCTGCGTGCCGTCCTGCACGGTGGCTTGATGGCCATCCCAGTCGATCTGCCATGCATAGCCACCATTCGGCTGCGCATGCGCGGTCTGCAGGAACGCCAGGCCGTGGCGCACCGTCGCAAGATCGTCGGGCCGGCCGAAGCGGCGCCACGCCATCGCGTGGTTGAACACGAAGCGCGTGCTGCTCACGAGGTGGCGCGTGCGGCGGTCGTACACGGTGCCGTCGTCCTTGAAGAAATGGAAGAAGCCGCCCGAGGCATCGCGGCTGCGCGGCGCGTAGAACGCCAGCGTGTGGGCGATGTGGCCGGCAAGGAATTCGGGTGAGCGGAAGTTCGGCATGGCGGTGGTGGATTCAATCCGGGTGAAAGCGCATCGTGGCAGCGCAGCGGGCACGCGAGTTTTTCACGAAGCGTGCATGCGTGCTCGACATCCTCATGACGGTGCGCGTGCATGCATCGCGCGTTCGCAGGTGTGCGTGCTGCGGTGCGCAATGTCGTCGGGACGACAGTCGCTCGCACAGAGGGGACGCACTCTGTGAATGGTTGCAGTGCAGCATAGGCATTTGCCCCAGTATGCAATTGCATAGCAGCCACCAACAATCGGTCCGCGCTCGATGGTGGCGCATTGAGATGGACCGCATGACCGATTTCTTTTTTCCGCACACGGACGACGCCGCGAGATGAGCGACGTCATTCTTGAAACACGCCAGCTCACCAAGGAATTCAAGGGATTCACCGCGGTCAGCAAGGTCGACCTCTCGGTGAAGCGCGGTTCGATCCACGCGCTCATCGGCCCCAACGGTGCCGGCAAGACGACCTGCTTCAACCTGCTCACCAAATTCCTCGAGCCCACGGCCGGCACGATCCTGTTCAACGGCCACGACATCACGGGCGAACGCCCGGCGCAGATTGCGCGGCGCGGCGTGATCCGCTCGTTCCAGATCTCCGCCGTGTTCCCGCACCTCACGCTGCTCGAGAACGTGCGCCTGGGCCTGCAGCGCAAGCTGGGCACCTCGTACCACTTCTGGAAGAGCGAGAAGTCGCTCAAGCCGCTCGATGCGCGCGCCCGCGAGCTGCTCGCCGAGGTGGGCCTCGAAGAACTGGCCGACGAACAGACCGTGAACCTGCCCTACGGCCGCAAGCGTGCGCTCGAGATCGCCACCACGCTGGCCATGGAGCCCGAGCTGATGCTGCTGGACGAGCCCACGCAGGGCATGGGCCACGAAGACGTGCACCGTGTGGCCGAGCTCATCAAGCGCGTGTCGGCCGGACGCACCATCCTGATGGTCGAACACAACATGAGCGTGGTCTCGACCATCGCCGACACCATCACGGTGCTGCAGCGCGGCGCCGTGCTGGCCGAAGGCCCGTACGCCGAAGTCTCGAAGAACCCGCAGGTGATGGAAGCCTACATGGGCACCACCGACGGCGAAATGCAGGGGGCGCACTGATGACCGCTGCACTCGAAATCAAGGGCCTGCAGGCCTGGTACGGCGAATCGCACGTGCTGCACGGCGTCGACATGGTCGTGCAGCCGGGCGAGGTCGTCACGCTGCTGGGCCGCAATGGCGCGGGCCGCACGACGACGATGCGCGCCGTGATGGGGCTCACCGGCGCCCGCAAGGGCAGCATCAAGGTCAACGGCGTCGAGACCGTCTCGATGGCGACGCACCGCATCGCGCACCTGGGCATCGGCTATTGCCCCGAAGAACGCGGCATCTTCGCCAGCCTCTCGTGCGAAGAAAACCTGATGCTGCCGCCCGAGCTCAAGGGCGCGGGGCAGGGCATGTCGGTCGACGAGATCTACGCCATGTTCCCCAACCTGGCCGAGCGCCGCCACAGCCAGGGCACGCGCCTGTCGGGCGGCGAGCAGCAGATGCTGGCCGTGGCGCGCATCCTGCGCACCGGCGCCAAGCTGCTGCTGCTCGACGAAATCTCCGAAGGCCTGGCGCCCGTCATCGTGCAGGCGCTGGCCCGCATGATCACCACGCTGCGCGCCAAGGGCTACACCATCGTCATGGTCGAGCAGAACTTCCGCTTCGCGGCGCCGCTGGCCGACCGCTTCTACGTGATGGAGCACGGCCGCATCGTCGAAAAGTTCGGCGCCGCCGAGCTCGAAGCCAAGATGCCCGTGCTGACCGAGCTGCTCGGCGTCTGAGTTCTTTCACCCCTTCTTGCTACTGCCGGAGACATCCATGAAAAATCAGCTCACCGCTTTCGCCCTGGCTTTCAGCGCACTGGCGCTCGCCGCGTCCGCCCAGGCGCAAGGCCAGGACAAGGTCAAGATCGGCTTCATCACCGACATGTCCAGCCTGTACGCTGACCTCGAAGGCAAGAACGGCGCGCTGGCGATCCAGATGGCCATCGACGACTTCGGCGGCAAGGCGGCCGGCAAGCCGGTCGAGCTGCTCACGGTCGACCACCAGAACAAGCCCGACATCGCCGCCTCGAAGGCGCGCGAGTGGATCGACACCCAAGGCCTGAGCATGGTCTTCGGCGGCACCAACTCGGGCGTGGGCCTGGCGCTGGCCAAGGTCGCGGCCGAGAAGAAGCGCGTGTACTTCAACAATGGCGCGGCCTCCTCGGCGCTCACCAACGAACAGTGCTCGCCCTATACCGTGCACTACGCCTACGACACCGTCGCACTCGCCAAGGGCACCGGCGCCGCGGTGGTCGACGGCGGCGGCAAGACCTGGTTCTTCCTGACTGCCGACTACGCCTTCGGCCACGCGCTCGAAGCCGACACCTCCACCGTCGTGAAGGCCAAGGGCGGCACGATCGTGGGCGCGGTGCGCCATCCGCTCAACGCGTCCGACTTCTCGTCGTTCCTGCTGCAGGCGCAGAACTCCAAGGCGCAGATCCTGGGCCTGGCCAACGCAGGCGGCGACACCGTCAACAGCATCAAGGCCGCCAAGGAGTTCGGCATCGGCAAGTCGATGAAGCTGGCCGGCCTGCTGATCTTCCTGAGCGACGTGCACAGCCTGGGCCTGAAGAACACCGAAGGCCTGCAGTTCACCACCAGCTGGTACTGGGACCTGAACGACGAGACCCGCAAGTTCGCCAAGCGCTTCTTCGACAAGACCAAGCGCATGCCCACCGAGATCCAGGCCGCCGACTACTCGGCCACCATGACCTACCTCAAGGCCGTGGACGCCGCCAAGACCGACGATGCCGACAAGGTCATGGCCGAGCTCAAGAAGATGAAGCTCAACGACTTCTTCGGTACCGGCCAGATCCGCCCCGACGGCCGCTACGTGCACGACATGTACCTGATGCAGGTCAAGTCGCCCGCCGAATCGAAGACGCCGTGGGACTACTACAAGCTCGTGAAGAAGCTGCCCGGCGACACGGTGTTCACCACCAAGGCCGAGTCCAAGTGCACGCTCTGGAAGTGACACCACCGAACACCCCACAGGAACAACATCCATGAAGACCACCACATTCGCTCTCTCCGCCGTTTTCGCCGCCGCTGCGCTGGCCGCCGGTGCCGCCCAGGCACAGGACAAGGTCAAGATCGGCTTCGTCACCGACATGTCGAGCCTGTACGCCGACGTCGAAGGCAAGAACGGCGCGCTGGCGATCCAGATGGCCATCGACGACTTCGGCGGCAAGGTCAACGGCATGCCCATCGAGCTGCTCACGGCCGACCACCAGAACAAGGCCGACATCGCCGCCTCCAAGGCGCGCGAGTGGATCGACACGCAGGGCCTGACCATGCTGTTCGGCGGCACCAGCTCCGGCACGGCCCTGGCCATGGCCAAGGTGGCGCAGGAGAAGAAGCGCGTCTTCGTCGTGAACGGCGCGGGCAGCTCGGCGCTCACCAACGAGCAGTGCTCGCCCTACACCGTGCACTACGCCTACGACACCGTCGCGCTCGCCAAGGGTACCGGCGCGGCCGTGATCGGCCGTGGCGACAAGAGCTGGTACTTCCTGACCGCCGACTACGCCTTCGGCCAGGCCCTCGAAGCCGACGCGACCAAGGTCGTGAAGGAAAAGGGCGGCACCGTGCTGGGCTCGGTGAAGGCGCCGCTCAACACCTCCGACTTCTCGTCCTTCCTGCTGCAGGCGCAGAACTCCAAGGCGCAGGTGCTGGCGCTGGCCAATGCCGGCGGCGACACCATCAACAGCATCAAGGCCGCGAAAGAGTTCGGCATCACCAAGAGCATGAAGATGGTGGGCCTGCTGGTGTTCGTGACCGACGTGCACAGCCTGGGCCTGAAGAACACCGAAGGCCTGCTGCTCACCACCAGCTGGGACTGGAACCTGGACGACAAGACGCGCGCCTTCGGCAAGCGCTTCTTCGAGAAGACCAAGCGCATGCCCACCGACATCCAGGCCGCCGACTACTCGGCCACCATGACCTACCTGAAGGCCGTGCAGGCCGCCAAGACGGTCGATGCCGACAAGGTCATGGCCACGCTCAAGTCCACGCCCATCGACGACTTCTACGCCAAGGGCAGCATCCGCGCCGACGGCCGCTTCGTGCACGACATGTACCTGGTGCAGGTCAAGTCGCCAGCCGAATCCAAGCAGCCGTGGGACTACTACAAGGTGGTCCAGAAGCTCAAGGGCGAAGAAGTCTTCACGACCAAGGCCGAAAGCCGCTGCGCCCTCTGGAAGTGACCTCCCGCGGGCGCCCCTGCGGCGCCCGGGTTCGTTGAAACGCTTATGAACATTTCCCTTCCCGCCTTGTTGAGCCAGCTCCTTCTGGGGCTGGTCAACGGCTCGTTCTACGCCATCCTGAGCCTCGGGCTGGCGGTGATCTTCGGTTTGCTCAACGTCATCAACTTCGCGCACGGCGCGCTGTTCATGCTCGGGGCCGTCCTCACCTGGATGGCGATGGAGTACCTGGGCGTCAACTACTGGGTGATGCTGATTGCCGCGCCGGTCCTCATCGGCCTGTTCGGCGTGGTCATCGAACGATTGCTGCTGCGCTGGATCTACAAGCTCGATCACCTCTACGGCCTGCTGCTCACGCTGGGCCTCACGTTGCTGATCGAAGGCGTGTTCCGCTCGGTCTACGGCGTGTCGGGGCTGCCCTACGATGCGCCCGAGCTGCTGTCCAGCGCCACCGACCTGGGCTTCATGGTGCTGCCCAACTACCGTGCCTGGGTGGTCGTGGCCTCGCTGGTGATCTGCTTTGCGACCTGGTACGTGATCGAGAAGACGCGCCTGGGTGCCTACCTGCGCGCCGGCACCGAGAACCCGCGCCTGGTGGAAGCCTTCGGCGTCAACGTGCCGCTGATGATCACGCTGACCTACGCCTTCGGCTGCGCGCTCGCCGCCTTCGCCGGCGTGCTGGCCGCGCCGGTGATGCAGGTGTCGCCGCTGATGGGGCAGAACCTCATCATCGTGGTGTTCGCGGTGGTCGTGATCGGCGGCATGGGCTCCATCATGGGCGCCATCCTCACGGGCCTGGGCCTGGGCGTCATCGAAGGGCTCACCAAGGTTTTCTATCCCGAGGCTTCTTCGACGGTTGTGTTCGTGATCATGGTCATCGTGCTGCTCATCCGCCCCGCCGGCCTGTTCGGCAAAGAGAAATAAGGCGAGCGGCATGAACATGAAAAAAATCTCCACCGTCGTCTACGCGCTGCTGCTGGTCGCCCTGGTGCTCGCGCCGTTCTTCGGCGCCTACCCGGTGTTCGTGATGAAGCTCATGTGCTTCGCGCTGTTCGCCGCGGCCTTCAACCTGCTGTTGGGCTACACCGGGCTGCTGTCCTTCGGCCACGCGGCCTTCCTGGGCGGCTCCGCGTACGTGGCGGGCCATGCGATCAAGGTCTGGGGCCTCACGCCCGAGCTGGGCCTGATCGCCGGCACGCTCACCGGCGCGCTGCTGGGCTGGCTGTTCGGCGTGCTGGCCATCCGCCGCCAGGGCATCTACTTCGCGATGATCACGCTGGCGCTCGCGCAGATGATGTTCTTCGTCGCGCTGCAGGCCAAGTTCACGGGCGGCGAAGACGGCCTGCAGGGCGTGCCGCGCGGCAAGCTCTTCGGCATCGTCGACCTGTCCAACGACCTCACCATGTACTACGTGGCGCTGGTGATCGTGGTCGCGGCCTTTTTGCTGATCGTGCGCACCATCCACTCGCCGTTCGGGCAGGTGCTCAAGGGCATCAAGGAAAACGAGCCGCGCGCGCTCTCGCTGGGCTACGACGTGAGCCGCTTCAAGCTGCTGGCCTTCGTGATCTCGGCCGCGCTGTCGGGCCTGGCCGGCTCGCTCAAGACGCTGGTGCTGGGCTTTGCCACGCTGTCCGACGTGCACTGGACCGCCTCGGGCCAAGTCATCCTGATGACGCTGGTGGGCGGCCTGGGCACGCTGTCGGGCCCCATCGTGGGCTCGGCGGTGGTGGTGCTGCTCGAGAACAAGATCGGCGAACTCGGCAACTTCCTGGCGCGCATCACGACCGTCGACTGGTTCAACACGCTGGGCGAGTCGGTGACCATGGTCACGGGCCTGATCTTCGTGATCTGCGTGCTGGCCTTCCGCAAGGGCATCATGGGCGAGATCATCGCTTTCATCGAGCGCCGCCGCGCGAAGTAGCGATGCCGGTGGCGTGACAGCGGGGGGTTACCCTCCCTGCGGCGCCACCGCTTGTGCCCCCTGTGGCCGGGGCGCAGAATCCGGCTCCCACTTCGAGGAGCCGGCCATGGCCCTTCTTCCGTACTTTGTCCTCCCGCCCGAGCGGCGCGAAACGCCCTTGAACGTGCTCGGCACGCAGGTGACGGTGCTGGCGTCGAATGCCTCGACGCAAAGCTACGGCGTCACCTTCCAGCGCGGCGACGAAGGCACGGGCCCGCCACCGCACAGTCATGACTGGGACGAATCGTTCTACGTGCTCGGCGGCGAGGTCGAATTCCTCTGCGACGGCCAGGCGCATCGGTGCCAGCCTGGCACGCTGGTGCACGTGCCGCGCGGCACGGTGCACGGCTTTCATTACGGCAAGGGCGGCGGTCAGATGCTCGAGATCACCGGGCAGGACGCGATGGCTGCGCAGATGTTCGCGGCGATCGATCGCGAGATTCCGGTCGGGCCGGCGCCCGACATTCCGAAGCTGCTGGCGGTGCTGGAGCGCAATGGGGTGACGGTCTCCGCGTGAGTCGCGGCCCTCATCGGCACTGACAAGCCGACTCAATCCAAAACCACCGGTTCCCGTGGCGACGCCGCATGCAGCGCTCGGCACAATCATCCGCACCCGGCCGCACAGGCCCACACCGACAAGAAGATGGAGGAGACCCCCATGCGCAGATGGCTGCTCGCACTTTTCGTGGCGCTCGCGCTGACAGGGTGCATGACCCCGCCGCCGCTGCCGCCGAACGGCGGCCAGCTCGCGAAGGGCGCGAAGGTCGGCCTGCTGGTCCGCATCCCCACCGCCTCTGCGGAACACATGCATGTGGGCACGACCGTCTTCAACAATTTCTCGACCACGTACCCGTTCCCCTGGAACCCCACGGCCAAGGTCTACGAGGCCTTCACGTCGGAGCTGGAGAAGGCCGGCTTCCAGGTGGTGCGGCTCACGAGCTTTGCCACGACCTCCGTCAACGCGCTGGCCGTCTTCAAGCACGATCGATGGATCGCGAATCCTGCGCAAGCGTGGGCGACACGCAAGCTGAAGGACGACCAGATTGCCGCGGTGGTCCTCGTCGAGGCGACGCGGACGCAGGCGCGCATGGAGTGCACCGGCGGGCCCTGCGGCGAGAGCGTCATGCAGAACTCGGGCCTCTTCACGCGCAGCATGCTGGGGTCGACGCGGTACTTCGCGGTGCCCGCGATCGAAGCCAAGGTCTTCGTCATGGACCCGCCGCTGAACCTCGCGGCCTACGAGCCGATGCTCGCCCAGCAGCGACAACGGGTGCGGCAGCTCAAGGATTTCCAGGAGCCGCGCGACCTCAAGCGGTTGAGCACTGCCGAGTTCGCGCCCGTCGCTTCGGCGATCGACGACCACGTCCGCGCGCTGTCGCGCAACACGGCACAGGCGCTGAGCCAGGGCGTGAAGTAGCCCGTCGCGCCGGGCTTCGGCTCACAGCCGCAGCGGCGCCGCGTACCCCGTCATCTCGAGGTACCCGCGCCCCACGCGCCGGCCTTGCTGCGTGTCGCGCAGCTCGCTCAAGCCTTCCCAGTACACGCCGCCCGTGGAGCCGCGGCTGTCCAGTTCCTGGTCGTCGAGCAGCGCCTGCACCTCGAAGCGGCCCGCGGGCGTATCGATGCGCCAGTGCGTCGGGTAGCTCGCGCGCGTGCGCGGGCTGGTCCAGCTGCGCAGCGCCTCGAAGCGCACCTCGCCGGGCTGGAAGATGCGCGCCGCGCCACCGCGCGGGCGGAACGAGCCGCCCGACCACAGCGCGCTGCCGTCGCGGCGGCGCAGGTGGAAGGCGGTGAGCGCGCTGCCGTCGTCGAGGTTCATGCCGATCCAGTCCCAGCCCACGGCCTCGGGGTGCATCAGCGCCTCGCTCCATTCGTGGTCGAGCCAGGCGGTGCCGGTGACCTCGAACGGGGCCTGGCCTTGCAGCGTGAGGCGGCCCTGCGCCTGCAGCTGCGGCTCGCTGTAGTAGTAGCTCGCCTGCTCGGGCTCGGGCCCCTTGCGCGACAGGCCTTCGCGGCCCTGCAGCAACACCGGTTGCGACGGTGCGAAGCGCAGGTCGAGCGTGAATTCGCCGGCGGGGATGCGCGCGGTGTAGGCGCCGCTGCCGGCGTCGCGCACCAGCGACCAGTCGCGCAAGCGCACGTCGGTGTCGGTCTCGCTGGCCGAGGCCACGTCGAAGCCCGCGCGCGCGATGCGCTGGTCGTGCCGCAGCACGCGGCCTTCGAGGTCGGTGACGGCGGCGTGCGCGAACACCAGCTGCTTGGCGGCGAAGGCCGAGCGCATGGCCTGCGTGGCGTCGACGCGCGAACGGAAGAAGGTCACCTGGAAGCCGAACGCGCGCCCCGCGGCGGTCTGGCCGTGGCCGGTGATGTACCACCACTCGGTGCGCAGCTCGGGGTGGCTGCCGAAGTCGCGTGGAAACTGCAGCGCCTTCGCGGGCAGGGCCCACGCGGCATGCGGCGCGCCCGCGGCGGCCAGCGCGGCCAGCAGCAACAGCTGCCGCCGCGCGATGAGGCCACGGGGCGGGCGCATGGCCATCAGCCCGCCACCAGCGCGTCGATGCGTTGCTGCGCCGGCGCGATGTCGCCGAAGGCGTTGCGCACCCAGTCGGCGTCGTGGTAGCTCGGCAGGTAGCGTTCGCCCGCGTCGCACAGCAGCGAAAGGATCGAGCCCTGCTGGCCGGCCGCGCGCATCTCGTGCGCCACGGCCAGCATGCCGACGAAGTTGGTGCCGGTCGACGGGCCGACCTTGCGGCCCAGCAGCGCCGACAGCGCATGCATGGCGGCCACCGAGTCGAGGTTGGGCACTTCGAGCATGCGGTCGACCAGCGTGCGCACGAAGCTGGGCTCCACGCGCGGGCGGCCGATGCCTTCGATGCGCGAGCCGGGCGCCGTGAGCGTGGCGTCGCCGCTGCGGTGGTAGGCCGAGAACACCGAGCCCTCGGGGTCGGCCACGCACACCTGCGTGTCGTGGCAGCGAAAGCGCAGGTAGCGCCCGATGGTGGCGCTGGTGCCGCCGGTGCCGGCGCCCACCACGATCCACGCGGGCACCGGGTGCCGCTCGCGCGCCATCTGCTGGAACATGCTTTCGGCGATGTTGTTGTTGCCGCGCCAGTCGGTCGCGCGCTCGGCGTAGGTGAACTGGTCCATGTAGTGGCCGCCGGTGCGCTCGGCCAGCGCGCGGGCCTCGTCGTACACCTGCGCCGCGTGGTCCACGAAGTGGCAGCTCGCGCCGTAGAAGGCGATCTGCGCGACCTTCTCGGGCGAGGTGCTGCGCGGCATCACGGCGATGAAGGGCAGGCCCAGCAGCCGCGCGAAGTAGGCCTCGCTCACGGCGGTGGAGCCGCTCGACGCTTCGACGATGGTCGTGCCTTCGCGCACCCAGCCGTTGCACAGCGCGTACAGGAACAGCGAGCGCGCGAGCCGGTGCTTGAGGCTGCCGGTGGGGTGCGTCGATTCGTCCTTCAGGTACAGGTCGATGCCGTGCGCGGCCAGCGCGGGCAGCGGCAGTGGAATGAGGTGCGTGTCGGCGCTGCGCTGGTAGTCGGCTTCGATGCGGCGGATCGCGCCGGCGAGCCAGCTGTCGCAGGAGGAGGTTGAAGGGGTGGTGGGCTGCATAGCGCGCCAGTCTACAAGTCATGCCTTGTAACCCGGCGGGTGACAGAAATCGGGATACTGCCCGCTGCCAATCCACAACAAGACCGGAGACGAACTGCATGAAGAGAATGAACCATCGGCTTTCCCTGGGCGCCGTGTCACTGGCGGTGCTCGCCCTCGCAGGGTGTGCGTCCAACGCCCCGGGCGTGAACACGCCCACGCGCCCCTCGTCATCCTTCGCGGTGCCTGGTCTGGAGAAGCCCGCCGAAGTGCTGGTCGACCGCTGGGGCGTGCCGCACCTTTACGCCGGCACGCTCTACGACGCCTTCGTGGCGCAGGGCTTCATCGCCGCGCGCGACCGGCTCTGGCAGATGGACCTGTGGCGCAAGCGCGGCCTGGGCGAGATGGCGAAGGACTTCGGCCCCGCCTGGGTCGAGAGCGACCGCGCCGCGCGCGCCGTGCTCTACCGCGGCGACATGTACCGCGAATGGCTGGCCTACGGCTCCGACGCCAAGCGCGTGGCCGAGGCCTTCACGGCCGGCGTCAATGCCTACGTGGCGCAGGTGCGCGCGCAGCCCGCGCTGCTGCCCACCGAGTTCGCGCTGCTGGGCTACCAGCCGTCCACCTGGTCGCCCGAGGACGTGGTGCGCATCCGGCACCACGGGCTCACGCTCAACTTCACGTCGGAGGTCGACCGCGCACGCGCCTTCTGCGCCGGCGCGCCGGGCGTCAAGGCCGACTGGCTGCGCCGCGAACTCGATCCGCCGGTCACGCCGAAGGTGCCCGAGGGCTTCGATCCCTGCAGCCTTCCGGTGGTGGAGCTGCGCGCGGCCTACCTGCGGGCGACCGATGCGCCGCGCTTCACCAAGGAGAACACGCGCGTGGGCATGAACGCGGGCGCGTCTTCCGCGCCGGTCGCGCTGCTGCCCGGCAGTGCCGAGGCGATCGCCGCGAAGGCCGAGCAGGACGAGGCGGCGCAGGGTGATCCCACGGCCGCCTACGGCAGCAACAACTGGGTCATCGCGCCGAAGCTCACGTCCACGGGCCGACCCATCCTGGCCAACGACCCGCACCGCGCGCACGGCGCGCCGAGCCTGCGCTACATGACGCACCTGAGCGCGCCCGGCATGGACGCCATCGGCGCGGGCGAGCCCTTCCTGCCGGGCCTGTCGATCGGCCACAACGGCACCATCGCCTTCGGCCTCACGCGCTTCTACATGGACCAGGAAGACCTGTACGTGTACGAGCTCAACCCGGCCAACCCCGAGGAGTACCGCTACCAGGGCCGCTGGGAGCCGATGACGCGCGTCACCGAGCGCATCGCGATCAAGGGCGAGGCCGCGCCACGCGAGGTGGTCAACACCTTCACGCGCCACGGCCCGGTGCTGGTCGCGGAGCCCGGCAAGCGCCGCGCCTTCGCCTTGCGCGCGGCCTGGCTGGAGCCCGGCATGGCACCGTACTTCGGTTCGATGGACTACATGCGCGCGCGCAACTGGGACCAGTTCCGCGCCGCCATGAACCGCTGGGGCGCGCCGGGCGAGAACCAGGTGTATGCCGACAGCAGCGGCAACGTCGGCTGGATTCCGGGCGGGCTCACGCCGATCCGCCCGAACTGGGACGGCCTCATGCCCGTGCCGGGCGATGGCCGCTATGAATGGTCGGGCTTTCGCAACGGCGACGAGCTGCCCTCGGAGTTCAACCCCGCGCGCGGCTACGTGGTCACGGCCAACGAGAACAACATCCCGCCCGACCATCCCGCCGCGAAGAAGGGCGTGGGCTACGAGTGGAGCGATGCGGCCCGCGCGCGCCGGCTCAAGGAACTGTTCGCGGCCAAGGTGGCGGCGGGTTCGCGCTTCACCATCGAGGACTCGGAGCGCATGCAGAACGACATCGTCGCGACGCCGGCGCAGCGCGTGCTGAAGCTCCTGGCCGGCCAGCGCAGCGACGACGCCCAGACCGCGGCGGCGCTGCGCCTGCTCCAGGGCTGGGACGGCGCCATGGACCGCGACAGCGCGGCCGCCGCGCTGTACGAGGTGTGGAGCAGCAAGTTCCTGCGCCAGGCCGTGCTCAAGGCCGGGGCGGGCGATGCCGCTGCCGCGCTGGCCGCGCCCGGCGACAACACGCGCATGGTGCTGCTGCTGGAGAACCCGTCCGGTTGGGTGAGCAACGCGCAGCGCGATGCCTTGCTGCTGACGACCTTGCCCGCCGCCATGCAGGAGCTGTCCGCCAAGCTCGGGCCCGACACGTCGGCGTGGAAGTGGGGCGCCTTGCACCGCGCCGAGTTCCGGCATCCGCTGGGCGGCGTGGTCGATGCGGCCACGCGCAAGAAGCTCGAGGTGGGCGACTGGCCGATGTCCGGTTCGTCGTTCACGCCGATGGCGGCCACCTACCGCGCGAACGACTACAAGCTGACCTCGGGCGCGTCGTTCCGCATGGTGCTCGACGTGGGCAACTGGGACGCCTCGCGCGTCATCAACACGCCCGGCCAGTCGGGCAACCCCGACAGCCCGAACTACCGCGACCTGGCGCCGCTGTGGCTCGAAGGCAAGTACGTGCCGCTGGTCTACAGCCGCGGGGCGGTCGAGAAGGAAACGGTGGAACGGATCCAGCTGACGCCGGGGCGCTAGCAGGTCCGGCAACGCAAGAGGGCGCTGCCCGCGCCCCGCGGCGGCGCGCCCGGCCCTGCCGGTCGTCACGCGGTCGTCATTCGCCGATGTGATGCTTGCAGGAGTTGAAATACTGCCCACAAGCTTGCTGACACGATCCACTTCTTCCTTGTTGACTTCAGCGCATGGTGGTCGTGGGCGAGTGGTTGGACGGGGCTTGGGCCGGGGCAGGGACGACAGGTTCGTGCGGGCCTTTGTCTCCGGCCTGACGTGCACCGTGGTGTGCGTCTGCATCGCCTGGGGATCGACAGCGAAGGCCGTGGCCGCGGGCACCGACGTGCAGTCGGCAGATGCCGCCACCCGCGCGTCGTCCGAATCGCAGATGCTGGACTTCGATCTGCCGGCGCAGCCCTTGGCGGCTGCCCTGGCGCAATACGCCGCGGTGTCGGGCCGATCGGTGATGTTCATCGACGAGTGGGTGGCGGGGCGAACCTCCGCCCCGGTGCGCGGGCGCCATGCGCCGCATGCCGCCTTGCGGGCCTTGCTGGCCGGCACGGGTTTCACCGCGGATGACGTGGACACGCAGCTTTCCGGTGCCTTCATCCTGAAGCGCGTCGCAGCGGCGCCCGGGGTGGCGTCGACTGGTGGCTCGCCACGCGGGTACGACGCCCTGGTCCAGGCCCGTGTCTGGGACGCGCTGTGTGCCGATCTGCGTACGGCCCCCGGCCACTACCGCGCGATCCTGCAACTGCAGGTGACCGAGTCGGGCCGCATCAGCCAGGCCCGCCTGGTGTCGTCTTCGGGAGACCCCGCGCGGGACGCCGCCATGCTTGCGGCATTGGCCCCTCTGAAGATGGACCGTCCCCCGCCGGTGGACCTGGCGCTGCCGCTCACGCTGGCCATCCTTCCGCACGACGTGTTGCCCGGGCCCCGCTGTGCCACGGTGCACTGACGCATGACGGAGAACGTCATCCCGCTGCTGCGCAGCTTCCTGGTGCAACGCTACGAGCAGCTCAGGCAGCGCCTGGCCGTGCGGCTGGGCAATCGCGAACTGGCGGAAGACGCCTTGCACGAAACCTGGCTGAAGCTGGAGCGCAGCCAGCCCATGGCGGGTCCCATTGCCACGCCCCAGGCGTACCTGCTGCGCATGGCGGTCAACCTGGCCATCGACGTCCGGCGCGCACAGAGCCAGGTCTTGCTGTCCGACGACATCGAGCTGCTGATGAACGAGCTGCCGGACCCGGCGCCCGGTCCGGCCGAGGTCGCCGAAGCCCGTTCGCAGTTGGAGGCGCTGGACGGCCTGCTGTCGCGCCTGCCGCCGCGCCGCCGCGAGATCCTGCTGCTGGTTCGCCTGGAGGGCTGGTCCCAGCGGGACGTGGCCACGCGGCTCGGCATTCCTGTGCGGACCGTCGAGTACGAACTGAAGGCCGCGCAGGACCTTCTGTTCTCGCGGCTGGAACCGCGCTCTGGCAGGTCTTCATGACGGCACGAAGAAATAGTTTGCGGATTGCGGCGTCGGCAACCGTCTATCAAGTACGGGGCCCCTGAAACCAACATGACGACGCACCCTTCACCACCGACGCTTCCCGAGACGCTGCGCGAAGACGCGCGCGCGTGGGTGCGCAAGCTGCATTCGGGCGCCGCCACGCAGTGGGAGGCGCAGGCGTTCCGGCGCTGGCGCGACGCGAGTCCCTTGCATCAGGCGGCGTTCATCGAGGCCCGGCAGCAGTGGCGCGTGCTTCAACCCGCGCTGAACAGGCTGGTGCGCACCGACGCCGAAGCGGCGAGCCTTCACCGCGAGACCCTGCGCAAGCCCGCGGCGAGCCGCCGGGCCTTCCTGGGCGTGGCGGGCGCAGCCGCCGCGGCGGGTGTCGCGGGGGTGGCGGTCTATTCGCCCCTGGGGTTGTGGCCCGCGGCCAATGAATGGCGTGCGGACTGGCGCACAGCCGCCGGAGAGCAGCGTGCGATCGCGTGGTCCGACCAGATCGACGTGACCTTGAACACCCGCACCAGCATCCGCCGGGTGGCTTCGGACGACCAGGCCGAGGGGCTGGAGTTGCTGAACGGCGAAGCGGCGATCGAGATGCTGCCCAGTGCGCGCACCTTCAGTGTCGTGGCCGGCGCCGGCCGCAGCATTGGCGAATCGGCGCGCTTCGAGATCAGCCGCCTGGAAGGGCGTGTGTGCGTGACCTGCCTGGCGGGGCGCGTGCGCATCGAGCACCCGGCCGGCGACCGTGTGCTGCTGGCACGCCAGCAAGCGGTCTACCGCGATCACTCGATCAGCGGCATCGCCGCCGCAGACCCCGAGGTGGCTTCTGCCTGGCGGCGCGGTGAGCTCGTGTTCAAGCAGGCGCCCTTGTCGGCGGTGCTGGACGAGATCAATCGCTACCGCCCCGGGCGTGTGGTCCTGATGGTGGATGCGCTGCGGGGGAAAACGGTCACCGCGACCTTCAAGCTCGACCGTCTCGATCTGGCCTTGCTCCAGATGCAGCGGTCCTTCGGCTTGAACGCCCGGTCGCTCCCTGCCGGCGTGCTGGTCCTGAGCTAGCGTTGGCCCCCGGGGTTGGGTGGTGACCCTGTCTCGATGTCGCGGCTTCCCATGGGGGTCGTGCGCAGCCACTGTGAAGCTTTCGTGACTTTGCCGAGGTGCAGTGCGCTCTCGCCGTTGATTTGCAAGGACTTTCCGGACCGAGGCCGCAGCAGCAGGCGCGCGCCCACAACGAGGTCAAAAATATTCTTCTGGAATTCGACGTTTCCGTCCCGTCAAGAAACTGACGGCTCCTGTCGCGTTGGCTTTCGATCGCCATCGCAGGGGCTTCTTGAACGGGGCTGGCCTGCGCGACGCGCGCTGCCCCTTCGGCACAGGCTTTACTTCGGCGGGAACGAGAAATGACCATCAGTGGGTGCAAGGAAAAGAATCGACCGGCGCGCGCGGCGCAGCAGGTTTTCAGGATGGCGCCCCTCGCGCGGGCCATCGCGGTGGCGCTGGCTGCCGGTGGGGTCCTCGGCAGCGCGCACGCCCAGCGGGCGTTCAGTCCGGCGTGGTTCGCCGACAAGGGCGCGGCGCAGGCGGGTGCGATCGCCACGGGCAAGCTGCCGAACGGCGCGCCGGCGTCCAGCCTGGTCCACCCGACGCAACCGTCGTCGGCGGCGAGCCAGCAGCTGCAGACGTCCATCACCAACCTGAACCTGGCCGCGCGCGCGATCGCCGCGCAGCAGGCGCAGCAGACACAGAAGCGGGCCGAGGCGCTGGCCAGCGGCGACTCCGCGCCGGACGGCCTGGCCGAAGGCGGCCTGAAGGTCGACACGAATTCGCTGACCGCCGGCTGGCTCAACGCCAGGGACCCCGTGCAGTCCGCAGCCAGCGGCAGGACCACGGTCACCATCGAGCAGACCGCCGACAAGGCCATCCTGAACTGGGAGACCTTCAACGTCGGCAAGAACACGACGGTGAAGTTCGACCAGCGTGCAGGCACCCACGCCAAGACCGGCGCCAACGAGTGGATCGCGCTCAACCGCATCAACGACCCCAGTGGCCGCCCCAGCCAGATCGCCGGCCGCATCGAGGCCGAGGGCAGCGTCTACCTCATCAATCGCAACGGCATCCTGTTCACCGGCAGCAGCCAGGTCAACGTGCGCAACCTGGTCGCCTCCAGCCTGAAGCTCAGCGACGAACAGTTCAAGGCCGGTCTCAACACGCGCCTGGGCGCGAAATCGGGTGACCCCGGTTACTGGAGCGGCCTCGAAGTGGGCGTCGGCATTCCCACCTTCGGCGAGAACTCCAAGCAGATGCCGGCCGATTCGAACGTGCAGTTCGCCGACATGGGCCCGGCCTTCGATCCGGGCAAGCCGCCGGGCGACGTCAAGGTGCTGGCCGGTGCGCAGATCACGGGCCAGGGCGGCCACGTGCTGATGTTCGCGCCCAAGGTCAGCAACGCGGGCAGCATCCGCACGCCGAGCGGCCAGACGCTGCTGGGCGCCGGCGAAAACGTGTGGCTGGAAGCCAAGGAGATCAGCCCCACCGTGCGCGGCTTCGATGCCGTCACTTCGTCGGTGCGGCCCTGGCTCTTTCCGGCCAAGTTCCTGATCAATCCGCAGACAGCGCCCGCCTTCCAGCCCTATCTCATCGGGCGCATCGTGTCCGACATCCTGCCGCTGATGGAGCAGCGCGCGGCCCAGGTCGGCTACAGCGTGCACAACGCCGGCATCGTCCAGGCCGATCACGGCGACATCACCATGGTGTCGCGCGACATCCACCAGGGCGGCATCCTGCAAGCCAGCACCGCGCTGAACAACCGCACGGGCTCCATCCGCCTGCGCGCCTGGGGCCAGGGCGTGCACAACATCGACATCAACCTGGCGGCCGACGTCCCGCGCCTGACGGCCTGGTCGGGCGGCACGCTGACCCTGGGGCCGGACAGCATCACCCAGGTCGTCAACGACTGGCAGGACACCACGCGGATCGAAAGCGGCTCGCTGGCCAACCGCTACCAGCCCGGGCGCATCGAGCTCTACGGCAAGACGATCGACGTGCAGACCCGAGCCCAGGTCACCGCCGCTGCGGGCCACATCGACATCCAGGCCCAGGCCAACCCGGCGGCCCTGCAGCGCAACACCCAGGTGGGCGACGGCAGCCGCATCCTCATCGGTGAACACGCCACCGTCAGTACCGCGGGTCTGATGCAGATGCCGGTGGACATGGCCAGCAACTTCGTCGAGGCCGAACTGCGCATCAACGAACTGCGCGACTCCCACCTGCAGGCGAACACCTGGCTGTACGGCCGGAAGGTCATCGTGGATCGACGCAGGTCGGGTGCCTTCAAGGGGCTGATGGCGGGCGTCGAATGGGTCACCGACGAGTCCGGCAAGGCGCTCAAGGGCGTCTGGGTCGGCACCCCGCTGGCGGACGTGACGGGCTGGGTGGGCAACGGCCTGGTGGGCTTGTCGGAGCTGGCGGCGCGAGGCGGCGACATCACCATCCAGTCCAATGGCTCGGTGATCACGCGGCCGGGCTCCATCCTGGATGTGTCGGGCGGCTCGGTGCGCTACAGCGACGGCTGGAACACGGAAACCCGGCTGCGCGGCGCGGACGGGCGCACCTACACCATGTCGTCCGCGCCGGCGGACATGACCTACACGGGCATCGCGGGCCAGTACCTGCAGGCGCATGCGCGCTGGGGCGTCACGCAGACCTACGTCAATCCGATGCTGTCGGGGCGGCGCTGGGAGCCGGGCTACGAGGAAGGCCGCAATGCCGGTTCGATCGACATCCGTGCCGGCAGCGCCTTCATCCTGGAGGGCGAGTTCAGGGGCTCGGTGCAGCCCGGTGACCGGGTGCAGGAGGTGTCCGAGCTGCCTCGGGCCGGCCGCCTCACGGTGGGTTCCAACCGGGCGCAAGAAGGCATGTGGACCCTGGGCCAGGTCGTCATCAGCGACAAGCCCGCGTTGCTGCCGGCGGGTTTCAGCATCGACAGCCCGCTGGGCAAGGACGCCTTCCTGACCGAGCCGGAAGGGCAATCCCCCGGCGCCGGCGCGGGCGTGGGCCGCACCACCTGGCTGTCCGCCGCGGGGCTGAGCCATTCGGGCCTGGGCGCCATCGAGTTGAACCTCAACACCGGCTTCGTGCTGGAAGACAGCGCGGTGGTGACTCTGCAGCCGGGGGCGCGCTTCACGGCCGCGGTCTACGACGGCCAGGGCATCCCCGGCAATTTCGATATCCAGGGCAAGCTCATCGCCCCGGGCGGCTCCATTGCCTTGAGCGCCGGCGGCAAGGCGGACAGCGTGCTGCGCCTGGGTGCGAACAGCCTGCTGAGCGTCGCGGGCCAGTGGGTCAACGACACCGGCCAAGGCGTCACGCTGGGCCGCGCCATCCACGGCGGCTCGATCGCACTGGGGACCCCGATGAAGGAGGGCCTGGGCACGGTGTACGGCAACGTGGAGGTGGCCGCCGGCGCGGCGCTGGACGTGTCCGGCGGCGGCTGGCTGTCCGGTGTCACGGCGGGCGGCAAGGCTGGCAAGGTGAAGGCGGGCAACGGCGGGGCCATCAGCCTCACGGCCTTCGACAACACCGCGCTCGAGACGCTGGACCTGCGCGGCTGGGCGGGGGGCGATGCATCCCGGCTCACGCTCACGGCGATCGGCGACGTGCAGGTGGGCGGCGCCGCGCCCGCGGCCGACGCCACGGGCGGGAAGGCATCGGGCGCAGCCAAGCCGCTGCACCTGCCGCAGACCCTGTACGCCGAGCGCGGCTTCGGCACGATCGGCATCCGTTCGCTCGGCGGGGACGTCGTGGTCGCGGAAGGCGCACAGGTGCACATCCAGCCCACGAGCTGGGACATGCCCGCCGCGGTGTCGACGCTGCGCACACTGCCCAGCGGCAGCGCGTTGGGCGATGTGCTGGCCCCCAAGGCACTGGACGAACTGAGCGAACAGCGCCGTGCCGCGCGCGCGCCCGGTGGCCTGTCGCTGGCGACCGGCGCGACCGGTGGCGGCATCCGCATCGACGCGAACGCCAGCATTCAGACAGAACCCGGCGGCACGATCTCGCTGGACGCGGACGGGTCCGGGCAGGCTTCCGTGCGGGTGGCGGGCCGCCTCCTTGCGCCGGCCGGCACGCTGAACATCCGCGCCAAGAAAACCTTGACGCTGGCCGACGGGGCCGAGCTGCTGCTGCCCGGCGTGGCGCAAATCTTCCACGACCCGGCCATGCGCCTGCCCCAGGGCAAGGTGCTGCCGGGCGGCACGGTCACGCTGAGCGCCGGCACGCTGGATGCGCAGGCGGGTGCGCTGATCGACGTGTCGGGCGCGCGGGGCACGGTGGCGTATTGGGACCGCGGCACGGGTGCGCTCGGCGCCCTGCGGCGCGTGGAACAGGAACTGGGCAGCGACGGCGGCGCGGTCGTGATGGAGGCCGCGGCCGGCGGCGCCATGAATGCCAGGCTGCGCGCCCACGGCGGCAATGCCCAGGCGGCGGGCGGCTCGTTGTCCATCACGGACACCAGCGAGGCCGGGCGTGCGTCCGGGGACCTGGTGGCGCCGGACATCGGCTCCTTCCTCTACTACAAGAGCCCCACCGGTACGTACACGTTCAACGGAGAAAAGTACGCACGGATCATCGGCACCAGCGGCAACCTCGACGTGCGCGACGAGTACGCCGGCGACGTCAAGATGAACAGCGCCATGCGCACCGCGATCAACACCATGCTGCCGACGTCGGTGTCCAGCAGCAAGGGGCTCGTCCTCGACGCGGGCGCGGCGCTGGCCGCGGGACCGGGCGCCGACAGGGCGCCGTGGGAGCACGACGCGACCATCGACAAGCGGGTGGTCGAACTGCTCAACAAGTACTTCTGGAGCGGCACCGGAACGGCACTGAGCCACAAGATCCACATCGGCAACATCGCGACCTCGGACGGCACCCTGCACGTGTCGGCGAAGGCGCTGCAGGACACGGGCCTCTCGGCGGTCGACCTGCGTTCCACGCAAGTGGGCGTGCAGCTGAACGGCGGCGTCGACCTGAGCGTCGCCGGTCGCCTGGGCATCACCGCCCCGGTCATCCAGAGCGACGGGCTGGGCGGCGTGGTGCGCTTGCATGCCCACCATCTGCAACTGAACCCACTGACAGGTGCGGTCGGTGCGGTCGGTGCGGCCGGCGCCACGGCCCGCAATGCGGGCGAACTGATCCTGTCGGCCACCCAGGCCATCGACATTGCGGGCAGGGGTGCGAAGGGCGAGTCCGTGTCGCCCGTCGACGTCAAGCTGCGCGGCTTCGAACGCACCGTGCTGGAAACCGGCGACCTGCGCTTCGTGGCGGGCGCCTACAGCGAAGGCGGCACCGACTACGACGACCCCCAGCTCAGGGCCACGCTGGACGTGGGTGGCGCGCTGGAGATCAAGGCCGCGCAGGTCTATCCGGCCACGGCCGTCACGGCGCGAATCAATTCGGACCGGTCCATTACCGTGCGCGGCAACGGGAGCGCCGCGGCGCCTCTGTCGGCCGGCGGCAGCCTGACGCTGAACGCGCCCGTCATCGAACAAGACGGCGTGCTGCGCGCGCCCTTCGGGCAGATCGCGCTGAATGCCGGCGAGCGCCTGACGCTGGGCACGAACAGCCTGACCTCAGTGTCCGGTGCGGGCCTGGACGTGCTCTACGGCAGCCTGCGCAACGCCGAATACTGGCTGGACCCGGCCAACCCGCAGGGTCGCAATCGTGCCAATGCCGGCGATGCCAATTCCCTGGACGAAAACCGCTATCTGTCGTCCCTGCCGGAAAAGCGCGTGCTCCTGCAAGCGCCGGATGTGGCCATGGCCGCGGGCGCGGTGGTGGACATCGCGGGCGGCGGCGACCTGCATGCGTGGGAGCACGTGCCTGGCTCGGGCGGCTCGCACGACGTGCTGACGCTGCCCGGCATGTACGCGGTGCTGCCGGGCTACCAGGGCCTGTCGCCCGTGGCGGGCGGTGCGGCGGGCCAGAAGGTCTGGCTGGCCGGCGGCGGCCTGGGTGCCGGGTGGTACACGCTCCTGCCGGCACGCTATGCGCTGCTGCCCGGCGCCTTTGCGGTGCAGAGCACGGGCCAGGCCTTGCCGGCGTGGGCTGCGTCCCGTGGCGAGGTGGTGAGCCTGCGCGACGGCTCGACGATCGTGGCCGGGCGGGAACAGAACACGATCAGCGGCGCGCGCGATGCCACGGCCTCGGGCTGGCGCGTGCTGCCCGCCAGCCTGGTGCGCAAGGTCAGTGAATACAACGAAGCGCGGGGCAACGCCTTCTTCTCGTCGGATGCGTTCAAGCTGACGCAATACCGCCTCACAGGGCAGGACGTCGTGACCCCGCGCCTGGCGCGCGATGGCGGCGCCGTGGTGTTCAAGGCCGACCGCGCGCTGACGCTGGACGGCGAGCTGCGCGCGCAACCCGATGCGGGCGGGCGCGGCAGCCTGGTGGACATTGCCGCCGCCAAGATCGCCATCGTCGGCGCGGGACAGGACAGCAGCGACCTGCGCGCCGACGGCTACCTGGTCGTGGATGCCGGCAGCCTGACGCGCTTCGGCGCGGGCAGCCTGCTGGTGGGCGGCACGCGCACGGGCAATGTGCGGGGCCTGCAGGTGGACGTGGCCGCCAGCGACGTGGTGCTGCGCAACACGGCAGGCACCGCGTTGAGCGGCCCGGAGGTGATCCTGGCCGCGGCGAATGCGGTGTCGATCGAGTCGGGCAGCGTGCTGCGCGCGCACGGCGCCGCGTCGGGCGACGAGGCGAACCTGGTGCTCAAGCCGCAGGTGGCGGCCGTGTGGAGCGACAACAACACGCCGAACGACACCAGCGACGACCACATCGTCACGCCTTCCAGAGACTGGGGTGCGCTGGTGCGCGTGAGCAGCGGCCAGGCCGTGCGGGCGTTGCGCGAGAACGTGGACACCACCGTCGGCGGCCAGGTGCGCATCGGCGCCGGTGCGCTGCTGCAGGGCGGCGAGGCGCTGCTGCTCGACGCCACCAACAACACGGAGATGGCCGCCGGCGCGCAGTTGTCGGGCAAGGCCCTGTCGGTGGCCGCGAGCCGCATCGGCATCGGCGGCGGCAGCGGCGGCCTGGTGCTGGACACCGACGCCCTGGCGCAGTTGTCGCGCGCGCAGTCATTGACGCTGCACAGCTACGGCAGCCTGGACTTCTATCGCTCGCTCGACATGCGCGGCCTGGCGCAGGTGGTGTTCGATGCCGCAGCCCTGCGCGGTCATGGCGCCGATGCCGTGCAGGTGCAGGCATCGCACCTGACGCTGCAGAACACGGGCGCGTCGCTCGGCAGCGCGGGCACAGGCGGTGGTCGCCTCGAACTGTCGGCCGGCGAACTGGTGCTCGGCGCGGGCGACAAGACGATGTCCGGCTTCGACCAGGTGCTGCTGTCGGCCAGCCGGCGCATCGCCGGCGAAGGCACCGGGAGCCTGGACGCCGGTGCGGCGGCGCTGACGCTGCGCACGCCGGTGCTGCAAGGGGTGTCCGGCGCCGACCAGGCCCTGCGAGCGCAGGGCCAACTGGTGTTGCAGCAGGACGCGCCGCTGGATGCGCAAGAGATGGCAGCACTGGGCCGCGCCAGCCTGGGCGCGCGCCTGAGCCTGTCGGGCCAGGGCGTGACCGTGGCGCTGCCGGTGCTCGCGCTGGGCGGCAGCATTGCGGTCGATGCCGACACGGGCAACCTGACGGTTGCAGAGTCCGGCCGCCTGCACGCGGGGGGCTTGGAAAAAGTCTTCTTCGACGCGGCCCAGTACGTGGACGCGGGCCAGATCAGCCTCGCGACGCGAGGCGGCCTGATCGACCTGGCTCCGGGCAGCCTGCTGGACCTGTCCGCCCATCCGCACGGTGGCGACGCCGGCCGCCTGACGGTGGATGCATCGGCCGGCGGACGGGTCCACTTCGGTGGCACTGTGCAAGCGCAGGCCGGTGCCGGCGGCAACGGTGGCAACTTTGCGCTGGCCATCGATCGGCTGGACGATTTCGGCGCGCTGGCGCGAACGCTCAACGATGCGGGCTTCAGCCGCTCGCGCCAGTTCCGCGTCCGTCAGGGCGACCTGACGATCGCGGGCACCACGCGCGTGGCCGACTTCGAAGTCATCACCGATCGCGGCGTGATTGCTGTCGACGGCACGGCGCGCGTCGAGGCCCACGCGGCCTACGGCGGCAGCATCCGCCTGGTCGGCGGGGCAGGGCTGACGATGCAGCCTGGCGCGGTGCTGGCGGCCCATGCCACCGACGCCATCGATGGTCTGGGCAGCAGCCGCATCGACCTGGAAGCGGTCGACGGCCAACTGAACCTGGCCGGTGGCACGCTGGACCTGAGCGGCGGCGAAGGCGGCAAGCTGCGACTGCGGGCGCAGCGCACCGCAGGCAACGACGGCCTGAACGTCACGGCGCTGAACGCCGCCGTGCAGGGCGCGCGCTCCGCGGTGCTCGAAGGCGTGCGCCGCCATGCCAGCACGGATGGCACAGTGGAATCCGTGGCCCCGCAGGCGATCGCCGAGGCCAATGCCTTTGCAGGCCACACCGGCATCCTGGCGAGGCTGGGCGGCAATGCCGCCGCCTACACCTTGGCGGCGGGCATCGAGATCACCAGCCCGGGCGACCTGACGCTGGGCCGCGACTGGAACCTGTTCGACAGCTTCGGTGCGGCGCACCGCGAAGGCACGCTCACGCTGCGCGCCGGCGGCAACCTGAACATCGACGGCCATCTGAGCGACGGCTTCGACGTGGCGGGTCGCGACAACGGCGCGGGCCGGGCGGCGCGGCTGCAGCAGGCCGCGTCGTGGAACCTGCGCCTGGTGGCGGGCGCGGACCTGGGGTCGGTCGATGCACTGGCCACGCGGCCATCGGGCGCGCTTGCAGCCGACACCGGCACGATCCGCGTGGGCACGGCCGGCACCGAGTCGGGCGCCGGCAAGCTGGTGCGCACCGGCAGCGGCGACCTGACGGTACGCGCCGGGCGCGACCTCGTGCTGGCGCACAAGGAGTCCGCGCTGTACACCGCAGGCCGGGCCGAGGCCGATCCCACCTTGGGCGGCGGCTTCGACACCGCCAGCGTCGATGCCCAGTACGGCACCGCAGGTGGCCACGTGGATGTCGCGGTCCAGGGCAGCGTGCGTGCGCCCACCGCGCAGGGCGCGCGTTCGGACCAGATCCTGACCGAATGGCTGTTCCGCCAGGGCCGCTATGGCGGAGATCTCAGCAGTCCCACCGGCTACTACGACGCGTACAACATGGGCGAGAGCTGGGCGCCGGTCATGTCCGCCCGGGGCCAGCAACCGAGCTGGTGGGTGAACCACGCCAGCTTCCAGCAGGGCCTGGGCGCGCTGGGCGGCGGCAACGTGAAGCTGTCGGCGGGCGGCGACCTGGTGAACCTGGTGGTGGCCTTGCCCAGCACCATGCGCGTGACGGGCGGGCGTTCCGCTGGCGATGCCGCGGCCTCCACGGTGACCCGCAACGGCGGGCAGCTGCAGGTGGCGGCGGGCGGCACCCTGAAGGCCGGCCAGTACTACGTGGGCCGCGGCGCCGGCGAGATCGAAGCCGGCGCAAGCGCCTCCGGCTATGCCCTGACCGGCATCTCGAGCAGCTGGCCCAACACCGCCTATTCCTACGACATCGCGCCCGTGCTGGCGCTGTCGGACGCCACGCTCAAGCTGCAGACGCTGGGCGACCTGGTCCTGCAGACCGTGATCGACCCGATGCAGATACGCCGTGCCTACGTCGACCAGGCCGACCGGGACACCAGCGGCGCGTCCAGCCATGCGATGTTCATGAGCAGTCAGACAGAGCGCAGCGCCGTCAGCCTGGTGTCCACCGGCGGCAACGTGCGCCTGGTCAACCAGTCGGAATTCGTGGCAGGAAACGACACGGAGAACACCACCAGGCTGGTGAGCGGCATGACGGACACCAAGCTCCAGACGGACATGGTGGGCCTGTACCCGGCCAAGGTCAGCGTGTCGGCCCTGAGCGGCAACATCGACGTCGCGGGCCTGCTGGCGATGGCGCCGGCGAACAGCAGCGACCTGTCTTTGCTGGCCGCGAAAGACCTGCGCTTCCTGCGCGGCAGCAGCCTGCAGAACACGGGTGCCATCGTCATGACCCAGACCACGCTGGACAAGTGGCCGTCGATATTCCGGCCGTGGATGGGTTTCACGATCACGCTGGGCGGGGCATCGGCGTTCGGCGCGCCGCTGAAGTCGGTCTATGGCGGCTTCTCGGTGACGAACACGTTCCTGACCAACAGCCTCAATGGCATGGAGCTGTTCGACAACCCCGATGTGCTGCCGATGCAGGTGCATGACTTCACGCCCAGCCGCTTGTACGCGGCGACCGGTTCCATCAGCGACCTGAATCTGATCGCGTCGGAATCGGTGCACGTGCAGGCCGGCACCGACATCCGCAACTTCGAGCTCAGCGCGCGCAACCTGCGCCCCACCGACACCACCATGCTGGCGGCGGGCAACGACATCCTGGCTGTCGCCAACAGGCTCCTGTCGCACCGATATGCGCGATACAGCGGCGACGCGGCGGCCTACTACTACGACAGGGGCAGCCGCACCGCGCTGCAAGGGCCGGGATCCCTGCTGCTGCTGGCCGGGCGCGACATCCAGGGCAACAACCTGTCGCTGTACACCAATGCCAATCGCTATTGGGACTACGTGTCGGCAACGCCGCTCGGCGAAGAATCGAACGTCATCAAGGCCCTGCCCGCCGAGGGCGCCGGCATCACCCTGATGGCCGGCATGAACAAGGCCGCCAGCTACGACGCCTTCGAGCGGGCCTACCTGAACCCGGCCAACGTGGCCGCCATGCCGGACTATCTGAAGACCACCCTGGCCGACGGCACCGTGGCGCCGCTGTACCTGAGCGACGGGGTGGAAAACCGCGGCGACCTGGCCAAGTTGGCGCGCCGGGGCCTGGTGTCCTTCGTGGAAGGCATGCTCGGTGCCGACAAGGTCGCCAGCCTCACCGGCACTGCGGACGGCAAGCTGAGCCCGCAGCAGGCGTGGGAGCAATACCGGCAACTGCCGCCCCTGGTGCGCGAGCAGTTCCTGCGCCAGGTCTTTGTCTATGAACTGCGCGAAGGAGGGCGCGACCAGAACGGGGGCGATGGGCAGAACGGTCCGATCAACGGCGGCTACCGCCGCGGCTCCGCGGCCATCGACACGCTGTTCCGCGGTGCGACGGCCGAAGGCCAGCCCGTGCGCTACGCCGCAGATTTGCCGGACAACTGGCGCAGCAGCTGGTCCGGCGTGGGCAGCATCGCCGCGACCCGGATGGCGGCGCGCACCCACCAGGGGGGCGACATCAACGTCTTCACCCCCGGCGGCGGCCTGCAGGTGGCGGGGTTGGGCGCGGTGGTGCCGGACGGATACGGCCTGGTGACGCTGGCCTCGCCGGGGCAGGTCAATGTGTTCACCGACCGGGACATCATCGTGAACCGCTCGCGCATCCTGTCCTTCGTTTCGCAGGCCGAGCCGCTGGGCAGCGACCAGGTGTTGTGGTCCAGCCAGGGCGACATCGACGCCGGCCGCGGCGCCAAGACCGTGCGCATTCCGCAGGCGCCGGAAGTCACGTCGGACGTGGACGGCAACATCACCGTGGAGGAAAAGCGCGACATGAGCGGCGCCGGCATCGGCACCGTGGGCGAAGGCGACGTGGACCTGGTCGCACCGAGGGGCACCATTGATGCGGGCGATGCCGGCATCCGGGTCGCCAGCAACCTCAACATTGCAGCGCTGCAGGTGCGCAACGCCGACAACATCCAGGTCAAGGGCGAAACGACCGGGCTGCCGGTGGTGGCCGCGGTGAACATCGGGGCACTGACCACCGCCAGCGCGGCGGCGTCGGCGGCGGCCATGGCGGCGCAGGAGTCCATGCGCCAGGAGCGGGCCGCGGCACGGCAGAACCTGCCCTCGGTCTTCACGGTGCGGGTGCTGGGCTTCGGCAACGACAGCCTGCCGTCGGGCGGTGCGGGTGCATCGTCGCCGCCACGCCCCGGCGCGCAAGCGGGCGCTTCGCCTCGGTACGACCCTGCCAACCCTGTGCAGGTCTTTGGGCACGGCAACCAGTTCGACGCGTCGGTGATGTCGTTGCTGACCGACGCCGAGAAGAGCAGGTTGCGCCATGCCGGCAAGTAAGACGATGTCCGCGGCTGAGTTCGATCTCGGTTCTTGTTTTCAAGGGCCATACGCGGGTCACGGCGAGCCCACCGGCGTGGCGCTGCGGGCGTTCCTGACGGCGAACTACACGTACCTGCATCGCCGCTTGGCCCGCGATCTCGGCTGTTCCGACCAGGCCAGCGAGTGCCTGCACGAGGCCTGGCTGCGCCTGGGCGACATGACGGCATCGGAGCCCGTGCGCAGTCCCGGGGCCTATGTCTATCGAACGGCGCGCAACCTGGCCATGGATCGCCTGCGCAGCGACCGGTCCTGGCAGTACGTGGGCGAATGGGATACGGCCCTCGATCTCCTGGCCGATCACGCGCCCGGCCCCGATGCCATCGCCGAAGCGCGTTCGGCCGTGGAGGCCGTCGAGCAGGCGATGCAGCGGCTTTCGCACCGGCATCGTTCGGTGCTCGTGGCACTGCAGATCGAGGAGATGACCCGCCAGGACGTGGCGGACCGGCATTGCATCTCTTTGCGCAGGGTGGACACGGCGCTTCGCCAGGCCCTGGACTACTGCGCGCATGCGTCCGGTCACACCGTGCGGGCGGAGGGCGCTTCGCCGCGGCGGGGTCTTTCGCGGCGATGGCAGGAGAAAGTCGTCGCGCCGCTGCGCGCCGGCGCGCCGCGCGCGCAGACGTGAGGCGCTACCAGTCCTCTTTCACCGCCAGCACCACATCGCGCCCCGCCGCGGCGCGCCCCGCCATCCACGCCGTGAACGTGCCGGCCGCCACCACGGCCGCGCACAGCGCCAGCAGCCGCACCCAGGGCACCAGCAGGTCCATGCTCCAGTGGAAGCTCTGCGGGTTCACCACCTTCACCAGCACCACCGACACGGCCAGCCCGAGCAGCAGCCCGGCCACCGCGCCGATGGCCGTCCAGGCCGCGCCTTCGCCGGCCACCACGGCCAGCACCTGCCGCCGCGTGAAGCCCAGGTGCGCGAGCAGGCCGAACTCCTTGCGCCGCGCCAGCACCTGCGCGCTGAAGCTGGCCGCGATGCCGAACAGGCCGATGGCGATGGCCACGGCCTGCAGCCAGTAGGTGACGGCAAAGCTGCGGTCGAAGATGCGCAGCGAGGTGGCGCGGATCTGGCCGACCGAGGCGAGCTCCACCGCGCCGTCGCGTGAGGTGCGCGCGGCGAGGGCGCGAACGGCTGCCTGCACTTCTGCTTCGGACGCACCGGGCGCGAGCCACAGCGCGACGTCGCTCACGTCGTGCTCGCCGGTGATGCGCTCGAAGTCGCGCGCGTCCATCGCGATCGCGCCGAACTGCCGCGCGTAGTCGCGCCACACGCCGGCCACGAAGAACACCTGCGGCGTGGCCGTGCGCATCGCATCGGCCAGCGGCGCGAACACGCTGCCCGGCTTCGCGCCGTACAGCTCGACCATCGGCTCGCTCACGTAGATGCCGGTCTGCCCGGGCGGCACCGGCAGCGCTTCGCCCACCAGCGGCAGGCCGCGCACCACGCCGCCTTCGAGGCTGCGCGCGATCAGCGTCACGGCGGGCTGCGCGGGGTCGAGCTGCAGCGACTGCGTGCGCAGCGTGCCGGTGCGCGCCACGCCGGGCAGTTGCGCCAGCGCCTGCACGAAGGCCGGCGCGAAGGTCGCGGTGTCGGTGCTGCTCGTGCCGCCGCTGTTGCCGCTGCCGCGCCCGCCCGAGGTGGCGCGCACGTACAGGTCGGCCGGCAGCACCACGTCGAGCCAGTGCGTGACCGACTCGCGAAAGCTCGCGACCATCACCGTCAGCGCCACCGCCAGGCTCAGGCTCGCGACCACGCCGCTCACCGCCACGGCCGCCGTGCCGCGCATGCGCCGCGCGCGCTCGACGGCAAGCATCGGCAGCACGCGCCGAGCAAACGCGGGCGCCACGCGGTCGTACAGCAGCGCGATGAGCCAGGGCAGGGCGGTGATGCCGCCCACCAGCAGGCAGGCCACCGACAGGTACGCCGCCACCGGAATGCCGCCGATGGCCGGCAGGTTGGCCAGCGCCGCGCCCGCGCCGATGAGCCCGAGCGCGAGCCAGTGGTGGCGGCCCTGCGCGGGTGCCGCGCCCAGGCCCTTGAGCGTCTGCGCCTCGGGCAGCGCCTGCGCGGCGCGCGCGGGCCACCAGCCGCCCACCAGCGCGGCGACCACACCGAGCCCGCCGTACAGCAGCGCGGCGCCGCTGCTCCAGTGCAGCCGGGGCGCCACGCCTTCGAAGTAGCCGCCGCCCAGGTCGCCGCCCAGTACGCGCAACGCGAAGGCCGCGAGCGCGGTGCCGAGCGCCAGGCCGGCGGCGCTGCCGATCAGTCCGAGCACCAGCGACTCGGCCAGCACCAGCCGCAGCCGTCCGCGCGGCGTGAGGCCCAGCACGCCGAGCAGCGCGAACTGCTGCGCGCGCTTGGCCACGCTGAGCGCGAGCACCGAGAACACCAGGAACGCGCCCGTGAACAGCGCCACCAGCGCCAGCACCGTGAGGTTGACGCGGTAGGCGCGCGACAGGTTGCTCACGCGCTCGGCCGCATCGCCCGGCTCGGCGAACTTCAGGCCCGCGGGCCAGCCGGGCGATTTCTCGAGCGTGGCCACGAAGGCCGCGCGGTCGGTGCCCGGCGCGAGCCGCAGGTCGATGCGGCTCAGCTGCCCGAGCGGGCCGAACAGCTCCTGCGCGACCGCGATGTCCATCACCGCCAGCGCCGCGCCGCCGGCCGTCACATGGCCCGACACCGCAAGGCGCTGCCACGCGGCGCCGCTGCGCAGCTGCAGGCTTTCACCGGTCGCGGGCTGCAATGGCAGCTGCAGTGCCTGGCGCGCCGCCGCGTTGAGGAACACATGGCCGGGCGCGAACAGCGCGAAGCGGTCGGCACCGGCGGCCGACTGCGGCATCAGCGCGGGCGCGATGGTGGGCAGCGCGAGCGCATCGACGCCGATCACGCGCAGCGGCACCTGGCGTCCGTCGTGGCCCAGGGCCAGGGCCTGGAACTCGAGCACCGGGCTCGCCAGCGCCACCTCGGGCCGGCGCGCGAGCCGGCCGAACACGGCCTCGTCGAAGCTGCCCTGTGCGGCGCGCACCTCGAGGTCGGGCTGGCCGTTCACCGAGCGCACCGCGCTGGAGAACTCGTCGAGCGCCGAGGCGTTGATGAGCTGCACCGAAAACGCCAGTGCCACGCCCAGCATCACGGCCAGGACGGCCGCCGCGTTGCGCCAGGGGTGGTGGCGCAGTTCCTGCCAGGAGAAAGTCGAAAGCAATGCACGCATGGGGTCATTGTGGCCGCCGTGGCAGGATGGCGGCTCTTTCGACGATGACGACTTCACGCCCGAGGATTCCGACGATGCGGCTTCTGCCCTCCGCCTGGTGCCGCCGCTGGCTGGCACCCTGGCTTCTCGTGCCCTGGCTCGCGGGCGCGGCGAGCGCGCAACTCGCACCGCCGGCCGCACCCTCCGCACCCCTCTCGCTCGCCAGCGACCCTGCCGTTCTGGCCCGCACCGCGCTCGGCGCCGAGCGCGGCACGCTGGTGGTCGGCGTGCTGCGCGGCGACAAGGCCGCCTACGGCATCGCCCACAACCCCGAGCCGCTGGTGGCGCGCGCCATTGCGCCCGCCAGCGCGGAGCAGCCGATGTTCGAGATCGGCTCCGTCACCAAGGTCTTCACCGGCCTGTTGCTGGCGCAGGCCGTGGAGCGCGGCGACGTGGCGCTCGACGACAGCGTGGGCAAGCTGCTGGCCGGCCACGCCGAGGGCGTGCCGCCCGCCGTGGCCGCGATCACGCTGCGGCAGCTCGTCACCCACACCGGCTGCTTGCCCGTGATGGCCGACGGCGTCACCGGCGGCGCCGCGCTGGCCGAGCAGTTCCGCAGCTTCGACCTGCCGATGTTCTGGGCCGCGCTCGCGCGCATCCACCTGACGGCCCTTGCGGCTCCGTGCGAGGCGCGCTACAGCAACTTCGGCATGGCGCTGCTCGGGCAGCTGCTGGCATTGCGCTACGGCACCTCGTGGGGCGAGCTGGTGCGCGCGCGTATCACTGAGCCGCTGGGCATGAACGACACCGTGATCCCGCTCGGCGACAAGGCCTCGCGCATGGCGCCACCGTTCGCGGGCGACCAGCGCCAGCGCCGCTTCGACATGCATGCCTACGCGCCCGCCAGCGCGCTGCGCTCGACAGCCGCCGACATGCTGGCCTTCAGCCGCGCCATCCTCGCCGGCGCGCACGGCCCGCTGGGCCCGGCCGCCGCGCGGCTGCTCACGCCGCTCGCGCGCTACGAGGGCGCCGAGATCGGCTATGCCGTGATGGTGCGCGGCCCCGAGACCGGCCGGCGCACCTACTACCACGCGGGCGTCACCGAGGGCTACCGCACGCTCTGGCTGCTGGCGCCCGACACCGGCGAAGCGCTCATCGTGCTGGCCAGCAACCAGCGCGCGCCGCTGCAGCCCGTGATGCTCGCCATCGGCAAGAGCCGCTACCCGGTGCCGACGACCGAAGTGCCCATCGATCCGAAGCGCCTGCCCGACTACGCGGGCGAATTCCGCGTCGGCAAGGCGCAGGTGCTGGGCTTCACCGTGCGCGACGGGCGTTTGCTGGCGCGTGAAGCGGGCAAGGGCTACAACGGGCTCACGCCCACGGGGCCGGATCGTTTTGCGGTGACGGCCATCGGTGCGCAGTTCGTGTTCCGGCGTGGGGAGGGTGGCGAGGTGATCGGCGTCACGCTGACGCAGGGTGGCAGTCGGCTCGAAGGGCGGCGGGCCGGCGTTGCTGTGCCGCAGGACTGAGCGCCTCAGGCCCGTTCCGACATCGCGTGCAGGTACGCCCGCACCGCCCCATTGCTGCTCAACCCGATCGCCCGGTCGTACGCTTGACGCGCCGCCACGCGCGCACCGCCGGCCGCGAGCAGGTGTGCACGCGCCGCCCAGAACGGCTGGTAGCTCGCCACCTCGTCCGATGGAATCGCATCGAGCGCGCGCAGCCCGGTTTCGGGCCCACGCGCATTCGCCAGCGCGCACGCCAGGCTCACCTGTGCCCCGATGCTGGGCCGCAGCGCGAGCAGGCCTTCGTACAGCGACACCAGCACCTCGGGCGGCACCGGTGCGCCGGCGCGGCGCTCGCAGTGGGCCGACTGGATCGCGGCCTCGAGCTGGTAGGGCCCGAGCGATTGCATGGCCGATGCGATGCGCAGGTGGTGCTCGGCCTCGGCCAGCAGCGCGTGGTCCCAGCGCGTGATGTCCTGCTGGTCGAGCGGCACGTAGGCGCCGGCCTCGGTGCGGCGCGCGGCGGTGCGCGCCTCGCAGAACAGCATCAGCGCCAGCAGGCCCAGCGGCTCGGGCTCGGCGGGCAGCAGGCGGCACAGGATGCGGCCCAGGTCGATGGCCTCGGTCGTCAGGCCGCGCGGCAGGGCGTCGGCGCCGTCGACGTCGTCCCAGCCGGTGCCGTAGGCGGCGTAGATGCCGTCGAGCACGTCGCGCAGCCGGTGCGGCAGGTCGCGCGCCTGCGGGTATTCGAAAGGAATGCCGGCCGCGCGGATGCGGGCCTTGGCGCGCACCAGCCGCTGGCCCAGCGCGGAAGGCGAGGTGAGGAAGGCGCCGGCCATGCGCGCGGCATCGAGCCCGAGCACGGTCTGCAGCATGAGCGGCGCGCGCGCGGCGGCGTCGATGGCCGGGTGCGCGCAGACGAACAGCAGGCGCAGGCGCTCGTCGGGCACGGTGGCGGCATCGGGGTCGGCTTCGTCCATCTCGCCGGCGAGCAGCAGCAGGGTCTGCGTGGCGTCGTCCTGCACGCGGCTGTGGCGCCAGGCGTCGAGCTTGCGGTGCCGCGCGACGCTCAGCAGCCAGGCGTCGGGCTGCACCGGCACGCCGTCGGCGGGCCAGCGCTCGAGCGCGCGGGCGAAGGCGTCGGCCAGCGCGTCTTCGGAGGCCGCGATGTCGTGCGTGCGGGCGGACAGGATGGCCAGCAGCCGCCCGTACGACTCGCGTGCCGCGCGTTCGGCGGCGTGGTGTGCCGCCGGAGTGGTCACGTCTGGCTCGCGCCCGCCGCTGCGGTGGCGGTGAAGACCGGCCGCACCTCGACGCCGCCACTGGCGGCGCAGGGCGCACGCGCGGCCCATTCGAGCGCGGCGTCGAGGTCGGGCACGTCGACGACGAAGTAGCCGCCGAGCTGCTCCTTGGTGTCGGCGAAGGGGCCGTCCTGCACCTGGCGCTTGTCGCCGCGCACGCGCAGCGTGGTGCCGGTCATGGGCGGCAGCAGGCCGTGGCCGCCGAGCGAAATGCCCGACTGGCGCACCGCGTCGGCGTACGCGACCCAGCTGGCGCGGTAGGCCTGCGACGAGGGGTCGTCACGTTGTTCGAATTCGGCGGCGGGTTGGTAGAACATCAACATGTACTGCATGGTGTTTCTCCGTGAGGAAAAGCTTGCCGAGCAAGATTGCTCACCACAATGACGGCCCGCAACCGGTCATTTCGACACCGGACCGGTGCCGAGCAGAAGATTCTTGTCCTGTTCGCTCTTTGGCGCAACGTGGGCGCCAGGCCCCGCGCTCAGGCCGCGTGGGCGCGTACCGCGGGCGTGAACAGCGTTTCCATTTCCTGGCGCAGCCGGTAGGCGGCGGTGGTGGTGTCCATCGCCACGTCGGCCCAGCTCAGGCTCTGGCCCTTCTTCACGGGGCGCACCAGCCTGACGTTGTGCGCCAGCCCGAGCGGCAGGCCGCCCAGGCGCAGCGAGCGCTCGGCCGGCAGCAGCTTGCCCCAGACGGTGTAGCCGCCTTCGCCGTCGAGCATCTCGCCCGCGGCGAGGTCGCGCTTGGCGGTGGCGACCACGTCGGCGTTCCAGCCGGTGGCCACGCCGGTGGGCTCGCCGCGCAGCGCCACGCTGGCGACCGACATGCCCACCTCGAGCCCGATCAGGTGCCAGCGCTTGTACAGCGTGAAGTAGCGCCCGCTCGGGTCGGTGTGGGCGTTGTATTCCTCGAAGCAGTTCTTGATGTAGTCGGTCTCGGCCTCGACCGTGACCCACACGCCCATGCGGATGTCGTACGGAATCTTGCGGCCGTCGGCCTCGAGCGACGAGATCACCTCGACCATGCCCTTGCGCTCCAGCACGCCGCCTTCGCTCTTCGGACGCGTGACGAAGGGAATGTCTTCCACGCTCGCGGGCGGGTAGAGCAGGCCGTCGGAAGGCACGCCCAGGCCGGTGGCGTTGGCCACGGCCGAGCTTTCGATCGACGGCTTGGAGCCGTCGAGGAAGCTGTTGAACATCTTCGGGTTGAGCCCACCGCGCTTCGCCTGCTCGGGCGTGAGGCCGTAGTTGCCCCATACGGTCTCGGGCGTCGATTCGGTGAAGTGCGGCAGCCACTTGTGGCCGCGCCCGGCCGCCACCACCGGAAAGCCGCAGGTGCGGGCCCAGTCGACCAGGTCGCAGATCAGCGCGGGCTGGTCGCCGAAGGCCAGCGAATACACCACGCCGGCCTGCTGCGCCTTGTGCGCGAGCAGCGGGCCGCAGAAGGCGTCGGCCTCGACCGTCACGTTGACCACATGCTTGCCGTGCGCAAAGGCGTCCAGGCAGTGGTCGACCGCGGCAATCGGGTTGCCGGTGCACTCCACCACGATGTCGATGCTGGGCTCGCGCGTCACGGCCTGCCAGTCGTCGGTGATCCAGGTGGCGCCGGTCTTCAGCGCCTCCTGCACCGAGCCGGCGTTGCTGCGCTCGGCCTGCCAGCCCACGCGCTCCAGGTTGACGCGCGCGGCGGCGGGCGAGAGGTCGGCAATGGCGACCAGCTGCACGCCGGGCGTGCGCGGAATCTGCGCCAGGTACATGGCGCCGAACTTGCCGGCGCCGATCAGGCCGATGCGGATGGGGCGGCCTTCGGCGGCGCGTTGTTGCAGGCGGGTGTGCAGGCTCATGGCGGTCAGGCTTCCACGGTTTCGATGACGTCGGGCGAGGTGCGCAGCGCGCTCTCGGGCAGGCCGTCTTTCCACGGCACTTCGACGGGGTAGGGCGTCAGCAGGCAGTCGTCGGGCAGCACCTCGATCGGCGTGAAGTCGCGGTGCGCGATGTACTCGGGCCTTTTGTGGCGGCGGATGTGGTTGCTGACCGCGCACAGGCTCAGGTACACGGCCACGCGGTTGAAGGGCGAGAGGTTGCTGCCCGAGGCATGCACCAGGCAGCTGTGGAACAGGATCATCGAACCGGCCGGCCCCTTGGGCGAGACGATGCCGCCTTGCGTGCCGCCGGCGCGGTCGACCAGCTGGCGGATCAGGTCGTTGTCGACCGTCCACAGCGGGTAGCTGGTGGTCGTGAGGTCATGCTTCGCGTCGACCACGCCCTTGCGGTGGCTGCCCGGAATGAACATCAGCGGGCCGTTGTGCTCGGTCACTTCGTCCAGAAAGATGGCCACGTTCATCGCGCGCTCGGTGGGCATCAGGTCGTCGTTGAGCCAGGTGCCGTAGTCCTGGTGCCACTGCCACACGTCGCCCTCGAAGGCCATCTTGCCGTTGATCTTGAACTGGTGCATGTAGACCGCTTCGTCGAACAGGTCCATCACCGGCTCGACCATGCGCGGATGCCGCGCCAGCCGCGCGAAGGGCTCGCTGATGAGGTGCGCCGCGAAGTTCGTGCGCACGGCGTCGGAGCCTTTCTCGCGCACGTTGAAGGCCGCGCGCTTGCTGTACAGGTCGGGCACCGCATCGGTCAGCACCTTCGTCTCTTCGGGCGAGAAGTGGCCGGGGAAGAACAGGTAGCCCTCGCGCTCGAACTGCGCGCGTTGCTCGGGGGTCAGCTTCATGCCTTGTCTCCTTTTCGGGTGGGGGATGCGGATGCCCTGCGCGCCAGCTGCTGCGCGAGCCGCTCGGCCAGCGCATCGCTGGCGCGCGAGACGTGCTCGTCGCTCAGGCGCGCGGCGCGTTCGACGTCGCCGGCGGCAATCGCGTCGGCAATGGCTTCGTGCTCGTCCCACAGCGATTCGCGCTGCGGCTCGGCCTGCAGCACCGCGCCCATCGCGCGGCGCAGGTGGCGCCAGTGCGGGTCGGCGCTCTGGCCGATCAATGGGTTGCCCGAGGCGGCGTAGATGGCCTGGTGAAAGGCCACGTCGGCATCGATCATGGCTTCGACGTTGCGCCCGCGCGCCGCGCGCCGGCCGCGCTCGATGAGCTTCGGGTCGATGCGAAAGCGCTGCTGCGCCGCCAACCGCGCGGCCAGCACGTCGAGCGCGCCGCGCACCTGGTAGACCTTGCGCATCGCCTCGGCCTCCAGCGGCGCCACCAGCACGCCGCGCCCGGGCGCGTCCTGCACGAAGCCGTCCTTCTTGAGCAGCCGCAGCGCCTGCAGCACCGGCTGGCGCGACACCGCGAGCCGCGCCGCGATGTCCTCCTGCGTGAGCCGCTCGCCCGGCGCGAGCGCGCCGCTGCTGATGGCGCCGAGCAGGGCGCGGTAGACCTGGTCGACGAGGTCGGGAGCGACTTCGATGCTGAGCAACTGGGCGGGCATGACGGGCCTTTTCTGAACTCTGTATACAGAGTACGGACTTCGGCGAAGGGGCGCATCCCCGGGTTTTTACCCATCGGGGCTGCAAGGAACGGCGCGCCGCCGCTAAGCTCGACCCATGCAACCCCCTACCTACGACGACGTCATCGCCGCGGCCGCGCGGCTCGAAGGCCATGCCCACCGCACGCCGGTGCTGCAATCGACCACCGCCAACGAGCGCTGGGGCGCGCAGTTCTTCTTCAAGTGCGAGAACTTCCAGCGCATGGGCGCGTTCAAGTTCCGTGGTGCGTTCAATGCGCTGTCGAAGTTCGACGCGGCACAGCGCAAAGGCGGCGTGATCGCGTTCTCGTCGGGCAACCACGCGCAGGCCATCGCACTGTCGGCGCGCCTGCTGTCGATGCCGGCCGTGATCGTCATGCCCAAGGACGCGCCCGCCGCCAAGGTCGCGGCCACCAAGGGCTATGGCGCCGAAGTGGTGATGTACGACCGCTTCACCGAAGACCGCGAGGCGCTGACGAAGCGGCTCGCGCAGGAGCGCGGCATGACCATGATTCCGCCCTACGACCACCCCGACGTGCTCACGGGGCAGGGCACGGCGGTGAAGGAGCTCATCGAAGAGACGGGTCCGCTCGACCACCTGTTCGTGTGCCTCGGCGGCGGCGGGCTGCTGTCGGGCTCGGCGCTGTCGGCGCGCGCGCTGTCGCCCGATTGCAAGGTCTACGGCGTGGAGCCCGAAGCCGGCAACGACGGCCAGCAGTCGTTGCGCGCCGGGAAGATCGTGCACATCGAAACGCCCAAGACCATCGCCGACGGTGCGCAGACACAGCACCTGGGCGAGTACACCTTCGGGATCATCCAACGCGATGTCGATGACATCTTCACGGTGACCGACGAGCAGCTCGTCGAGGCGATGCGCTTCTTCGCCGAGCGCATGAAGATGGTGGTGGAGCCGACGGGGTGCCTCGCGTTCGCGGGCGCCATCGCGGCTGCGAAGGCCATCGAAGGCCAGCGCGTGGGCATCGTGATCAGCGGCGGGAACGTGGACCTGTCGCGCTACGCGTCGCTGATCGGCTGATTCTTCTCAGGCCCGGATACCGCTCGCCGTCAGGTGCAGCAACCGGTCCGCACGCGCCGCCGCGCTCTCCGAGTGCGTGACCAGCACCAGCGAGGCGCCGTGCTCGCGCGTCTGGCCGATCAGCAGGTCCATCACCTTGGCGGCGGTGGACGGGTCGAGGTTGCCGGTCGGTTCGTCGGCGAGCAGCAGCGCGGGCCGGTGCACCAGCGCGCGGGCGATGGCCACGCGTTGCAGCTGGCCGCCTGAGAGCGTCTGCGGCAGTCGCGCGCCCATGCCGGGCAGGCCGACGGCCTCCAGCATGTGGGCCACGCGCGCGTCTTCGCGCGGGCGACCCAAGAGCATCAGCGGCAGCGACACGTTCTGCGCCACGTCGAGGTGCGGCAGCACGTGGAAGGCCTGGAACACGAAGCCCACGTGCTGGCGGCGCCAGAGCGCGCGGGCCTCGCCGTCGAGCGCGCCGATGTCGGTGCCGTCGTGCGACACGCTGCCTTCGTCCCAACTGTCGAGGCCGGCCATGCAGTTGAGCAGCGTCGACTTGCCCACGCCCGATTCGCCCACGATGGCGACGAACTCGCCGGGCGCGACCTGCAGGCTCACGTGTTCGAAGACGGGCGCCTCGCCGTAGTGCTTGCCGAGGTTGGAGAGGTGCAGGGTCATGCGGGCGTCGCCCCGCGTGCGATGTGAGCGATCTGCGCGATGTGCTGCACGGCGGCCTGCACCGCATCGGGCGCGTCGCAGGCGATCACGGTGCGCTGCGGCATGCTGCGCAGCCAGGTGATCTGCCGCTTGGCGAGCTGGCGCGTGGCGGCGATGCCGCGCTCGCGCAACTCGCCCAGCGCTTTGGCGTCGGGCGGTGCGTCGCCGCAGGCGTCGAGCATCTCCCAGGCCTGGCGGTAGCCGACGCAGCGCATCGAGGGCAGGTCGGGCGACAGGTCGCCGCGCGCGCGCAGCGCCTTCACCTCGTCGAGAAAACCGGCTGCGAGCATGGCGTCGAAGCGCTCGGCGATGCGCCCGTGCAGCCAGGCGCGGTCCTCGGGTTCGAGCGATACGAGCACGCCGCCGTCGACGGCCTTGGCGGCCTTGGTGTCGCTCGCATGGAAGCTCGACAGCGGCTGGCCGCTGCTCTCCCACACCTCGAGCGCGCGCTGGATGCGTTGGCTGTCCTGCGGCGCGAGCCGCGCGGCCGTGACGGGGTCGACCTGCGCCAGCCGCGCATGCATGGCCGGCCAGCCGAGCGCGGCGGCTTCGGCGTCCAGGCGCGCGCGCACGGCGGGGTCGGCCGCGGGCATGGCGTCGATGCCGTCGAACAGCGCCTTGAAGTACAGCATGGTGCCGCCCACGAGCAGCGGCAGCGCGCCGCGCGCGCGGATGGCGTCGATGAGCCGCGTGGCGTCGGCCACGAAGGCGGCGGCGCTGTAGCTGTCGCGCGCATCGAGGATGTCGATCAGGTGGTGCGGCACGGCGGCCTGCTCGGCGGCGGTGGGCTTGGCGGTGCCGATGTCCATGCCGCGGTAGACCAGTGCCGAGTCGACGCTGACGATCTCGACCGGCTGCAGCCGGGCCACGGCCAGGGCGACGGCGGTCTTGCCGGACGCGGTGGGGCCGGCGAGCGCGATGTAGCGCGGGGGAACAGGGGAAGCGGGGGGCATGCGTCGAGGGTAGCAAATGGCACGCCCCGGGCCGCTGCACGGGGCTTGTCTGGGACGCCGGCGGCTGCCCGGGGCTTGCCTGCGACGCAGTGCTCAGGCGACGGCGGTCGCGTCCCGCATCCGCCGGATGTCGCGCAGCGGCGGCGCACCGAACAGGCGTGCGTACTCGCGGCTGAACTGCGAGGCGCTTTCGTAGCCCACGCGCACGCCGGCGGTGCCGGCATCGATGTTCTGGTTCAGCATCAGCTGCCGCGCTTCCTGCAGGCGCAACTGCTTCAGGTACTGCATCGGGCTCATGCCGGTCACGGCGCGGAAGTGCTGGCGGTAGGTCGACGGGCTCATGTGCGCGGACGCGGCCAGCTCGTCCGCCTGCACGGGCTTCCTGAAATTCATCTTGAGCCACGCCAGGCTCTGCGCCACCTGCTGGCTGGGCGAGCCGACGGTCATGAGGCGCTGCAGCTGCGGGCCGTGGCGCCCGGCGAGCAGGCGCACGACGATTTCCTTCTGCAGCAGCGGCGCGAGCTGCGGAACGAGCCGGGGCTCGGCCAGCAGCTCGACGAGCCGCGTGACGGTGCCCAGCAGCGTCGGGTCGAGCGCGCCCAGCGACAGGGCGCGCTGGTTGTGGGGTTCCCTGGACGGCGGGGGCAGCGCCATCTCGGTCGCGACCTGCACGATGGCGCGCGGATCGAGCCGGATCATGAGGCCCAGGAAGGGCTGCGCCGCGCTGGCGCGGGTGACGTGGGCCACCACGGGCAGGTCGGCCGTGATCAGCAGCGACTGCCCGGCGCCGTATTCATAGATCTCGTCGCCGAGCGCCGCGCGCTTCTGTCCGCCGACGGTGATGCCCAGGCCGAAGCCGTAGATGCAATGCACGGGTTCGGTCGCGGCGCTGCGGCGGTGCAGCGAGAGTTCGGGAATGGCGGTGGCGTGGTCGCCGTCGTTTCGGGCAATGCGCCCGACGGCCGTGGCCAGGGCACCGAGGACGGCCGAATCGTCTGGCTGCGTCGGCTGTAGCACTTCCATCTGAATCCTTTCGGGTGCTTGCGCAAAGTCTAGCGGGCGCATCTCATGCGCTTGGCGTTTTTGGCGCAGTCTCGTTGTTTCAGGCAAGAACGCGCGCGGATTGGGCAAGTGGCGGCGGGCGCTTCGTCGGACACTGGCCGCCGTGAAGTCCTGCCGCGCGCGGCGCGAGGACCGTGCTTTCCCCTCCACGATGATGAAAAAAGAAATGACCCACGACGAACGACATCCGCATCGCATCACCGCCTCGCTCGTGGCCGCACTGGCCATCGGCGCGAGCATGGCCGGGTCCGCGCCCGCCTTTGCCAGCACCGCGCTGGCGCAGAAGTACGCGTGCGTGGCCTGCCACCAAGCCGCCGTGAAGGTGGTGGGCCCCTCCTGGAAAGAGATCGGCGCGCGCTACGGCGACGGCAAGGGCTCGGCCGCGCAGCTGGCCGCCAGCATGAAGGCCGGCAGCTCGGGCAAGTGGGGCGCGATGCCCATGCCCGCGCAAGCCCAGGTGCCCGACGCGGACCTGCAGGCGCTCGCGCAATGGGTGCTCGACGGCGCCAAGTGAATCCGATCCATCCCACCTACCCACGGAGAAAACCAACATGAGCGCGCTCCACGTCAACGGCCGTGACCACACGGTCGACGCCGACCCCGGCACCCCCATCCTCTGGGCCCTGCGCGACACACTGGGCATGACCGGCACCAAGTTCGGCTGCGGCGCGGCGCTGTGCGGCGCCTGCACCGTGCACATGGACGGCCAGGCCATCCGCTCGTGCATCACGCCGATCGCCGCGGCCGAGGGCAAGAAGATCACCACCATCGAAGCCGTGACCGGTGGCAGCGACCGCGTGGGCGCGGCCGTGCATGCCGCGTGGGTCAAGCACGACGTCGCGCAGTGCGGCTACTGCCAGAGCGGTCAGATCATGAGCGCGACCGCCTTCCTGCAGTCGCTGCCCAAGGGCAAGCAGCCCAGCACCGACGAGATCGACTCGGCCATGGCCGGCAACATCTGCCGCTGCGGCACCTACGCCCGCATCCGCGCCGCCGTGGCCGATGCGGCCAAGACCCTCGCCTAAGGAGCCGCCACCATGCTGCCCAACATTGACTACAACGACCTGCCGCGCGCGCTGCAGCGCCTGATGGCCCAGCCTGCGACCGATGACGCCGACGCGGCCGCCACGCTGCCCCGTCGCAGCTTCCTGAAGATGGCCGGCGCCGGCGGCCTCGTGCTCGGCGCTTTCCCTCACATGGCCATGGCGCAGGCCGACGGCCCGGCCAAGGCCGGCGGCGCGCTCAAGCCGACGCAACAGCCCTCGGCCTTCGTGCAGATCGCGCCCAACGGCGAGGTCACGGTCACCATCAACCGCCTCGAGTTCGGCCAGGGCGTGCAGACCGGCCTGCCGATGATCCTGGCCGAAGAACTCGATGCCGACTGGGCCCTGGTGCGCAGCCGCAACGGCACCAACGATGCCGCTTACGCCGACCCGCTGTTCGGCATGCACCTGACGGGCGGTTCCAACTCGATCAAGAACAGCTACACGCAGTACCGCGAACTGGGCGCGCGTGCGCGAGCCATGCTGCTGTCGGCCGCGGCGCAGCGCTGGAAGGTCGACGTGGCCACGCTGCGCACGCAGGCCGGCACGGTGATCGGCCCCGGCGGGCGCAAGGCGGGTTACGGCGAGCTGGCCGAAGCGGCCATGGCGCTGCCGGTGCCCGAGACGGTGACGCTGAAGAGCCCGAAGGACTTCCGGATCATCGGCCGTCCGACCACGCGCCTGGACGCGCGCGCCAAGAGCAGCGGGCAACAAGACTTCGGTATCGACGTGAAGCAGCCCGGCCAGCTCACGGCCGTGGTGGCGCATCCGCCCGTGTTCGGCGCCCGCCTGGCCTCGGTGGACGACAGCGCGGCGCGCGCCGTCAAGGGCGTGAAGGCCGTGCTGCGCATTCCGCTGGACCGCGGCGCCGAAGGCGTGGCCGTGGTGGCCGACGGCTACTGGCCGGCCAAGCTGGGCCGCGACGCGCTCAAGCTGCAGTGGAACACCGATGCGGTGGAGAAGGTCGACAGCGACAAGCAGCTGGCCCAGTACCGCGAACTGGCCGGGCGCCCCGGCAACCGCAAGTTCGACGCCGACATGGCGCCGCTGGCCGGCGCGCCGCACAAGCTCGAGGCCGAGTTCGTGTTTCCCTACCTGGCCCACGCGCCCATGGAGCCGGAGAACTGCACCGTGAAGCTGTCGGACGGCCGCGCCGAGCTGTGGGTCGGCACGCAGTCCGCCGACCTCGACGGCCAGGCCGCGGCACGCACGCTGAAGCTCGACCCCGCGCAGGTGAAGGTGAACGTGCAGATGGCGGGCGGCGGCTTCGGCCGGCGCTTCGTGGGCTCGAGCGACTTCGTGGTCGAGGCCTGCGAGATCGCCAAGGCCGCGCGCGCCGCCGGCCTGAAGGACGCCCCCGTGCGCCTGCTGTGGAGCCGCGAGGACGACATCAAGGGCGGCTACTACCGTCCCATGCACCTGCATCGCGCACGCATCGGCTTCGACGAACGCGGCAAGATCCTCGCGTGGGACCATGTGATCGTGGGCCAGTCGATCACCGCGGGCACGGTGTTCGCCGGCTCCATGGTCAAGGAGGGCATCGACGCCACGGCCGTCGAGGGCATGCGCGATCCGTACCCCGTGCCGATGCGCCTCACGGTGCATCACCCGCAGGTGAACGTGCCGGTGCTGTGGTGGCGCAGCGTGGGCTCCACGCACACCGCCTTCGTGATGGAAACGCTCATCGACGAGATCGCCCGCACGACCAAGCAGGACCCGGTGGCCTACCGCATGAGCCTCTTCGGCGACAAGCACCCGCGCCATCGCGCCGCGCTGCAATTGGCGGTCGACAAGAGCGGCTACGGCAAGAAGAAGCTGGCCGAAGGCCGCGCCTGGGGCGTGGCCGTGCACGAGTCCTTCGAGTCGGTGGTGGCCTATGTGGTCGAAGCGTCGGTGAAGGACGGCCAGCCCGTGCTGCACCGCGTGACCTCGGGCGTGCACTGCAACCTGGCGGTGAACCCGCGCAGCGTGGAAGCGCAGGTGCAGGGCGCGGCGGTGATGGGGCTGTCGACCTGCCTGCAGGGCAGCGCCATCACGCTGAAGGACGGCGTCGTGCAGCAGGGCAACTTCGGCGACTTCAGCGTGGCGCGCATCACGCAGGTGCCCGAGTTCGACGTGCACATCGTGCCCAGCGCCGATGCGCCCAAGGGGATGGGGGAGCCCGGCCTGCCGCCGTTGGCGCCTGCCTTCGCCAACGCCGTGGCGCGGCTGACGGGCAAGCCCTTGCGCCAGCTGCCGTTCGACCTGGCCTCGGCCTGACGCGGGAACGGAACCGCCTGAAAAAGGCGGGCTAGATGGCGGCGGGGGCGGGCGTGTGCGCCTCGCCCCGCACCTCTTGCGGCGACAGCGCCGCGGAAGGCAATGAAGGCGGTGCAGGCCGCGGCGACACCAGCCGCGGCTGCGGCCGGCTGTCCGCCACGGTGCTGCTGTCCTCGGGCTTCATGCGAAACAGCTGCGACAGCGCCGCGCGGTACTGCGTCGCGCCCACCGAGTTGGTGTTGTGGTGCGAGCCGCCCTCGACCAGCACGAACATCTTGGGCACCGTGGCCGCGTCGTACAGCTTGCGCCCGAGCGTCGGGTTGATCAGGCTGTCGGCGGTGCCGTGCACCACGAGCAGCGGCGCGCCGATGTCCTTGACGGTGCGAATCGCCTCGAAGCGCTGCGTGATGAACGGGCCGAAGGGCAACCAGCCCCACTTGAAGCTGCTGGCCACGTCGGCGATGGAGGTGAAGGTGCTTTCGACGATGGTGCCGCTCTCGTCGTTCACGGTGGCCGCCAGGTCGATGCCGATGGCGCCGCCCAGCGAGTGGCCGAAGATGTAACGGTGCTGGCGCGGATGGCGCGCGGCCAGCCAGGTCCAGGCGGCGCGGGCGTCTTCGCGGGCCGAGGCTTCCGAGGGCAGGCCCTTGGAGCTCTTGCCGAAGCCGCGGTAGTCGATGGCCAGCACCGAGAAGCCCAGCTCGTGCATGCGCTGGATGCGCGGCGCCGAACCGGCCACGTTGTAGCGCGCACCATGCAGGTACAGCAGCACGGGGGTCTCGGTGGTTTCGGGGGCGCCGCCGAGCCACAGGCCGTGCAGGCGCGCCGGTTCACCGGTGATGGACGACTGGAAGTCGATCCAGACATCCTGCATGCCTTCGGTCATCTGGGCCGAATTGCCCCAGCTGCGGTCGCTGGGCTGGAAGATCCATTCGCGCTGGCGTTCGTCGAGGGTCGAACAGCCGGCTGCCAGGAGGGCACAGAGCGAAAAGATGGACGCGAGGAGGGGCCAGCGTTTGATCATGGGGTGGAGGGACAGCGAAAGTCGGCCGAAAGTTCATCTGCTTGCTTTCTGAAACGCGTCGGCATCGCGTGTCAGCTCCCCCTGTGCAGCGCTCGCCGGCGCCTGGCACGAGACCATGCAACGTGCGTGCCCGCACCGTGGATGACGCCACAAAACCCTCGAAAACCCTCAAAAACGGCGCTGATGGCGCTTATCTGCCGCACAGGCCCCGGTGTTCAGCCCGGTGCCGGCTGCACGAAATACACTGCCATCCGCAGATGCCGGTGCGTGTCGACCACGAGTGTTTCGTGGTGAAACTCCAACGGTCCGCTGTCGGCCGTCTGTACGCATCCGAGGCCGCGCCGGGCGGGCGCGCTGTCGGGGGTGTCCCACCAGCGGCGGAAGTCGGGCGAGAGCGCTTTCAGGTCCGCGACCAGACCCAGCATGGCCGGATCGTCGGGCGCAATGGCGAAGTCGTATCGGAATTGCGCCAGCAGCCCGGGCGCATCGTCGCGCCAGGCGGGCAGGCGCCGGCGCAGTTCGGGGTCGGCGAACACCATGCGAAGGAGGTTGCGCGCCTCACGCTCGCGCGCGCTGAAACCGAAGAGCGCGTCGGCCGTGGCGTTCCAGGCCACGACGTCCCAGCGCAGGTTGAACACATAGGCGGGGCGGGTGGGCAGCTCGTCCATGAGCTGCTGGATGTGGGGCGTGACCGACGCCTGCTGATGGGCCTCGGGAGGCGGCGGGCGCTTGTGGGCCAGCAGGAACAGGTGGCTGCACTCGGCATCGTCCAGCTTCAGGGCATGGGCCACGCCGAGCAGGAATTTCTGCGACACCTGGATCTCGCGCCCCTGCTCGAACCAGGTGTACCAGGTGAGCCCCACGCCGGCCATCACCGCGACCTCTTCGCGCCGCAGGCCGGGCGTGCGGCGCCGCCCCTGCGAGGGCAGGCCGACATCGGCGGGCGTGAGCTTGCGGCGGTGCCGGGTCAGGAACTCCGACAGTTCGTTCTTGGTGCGGCTGAGGCTGCGTTCGATCAAGCCTGTTGTCTCCAGTAATAGGATAAACACTTAAATTGTAATGTGATGATCTTGTCCTGAAGATGGGGCTTCCGCAACCCGAACGCGCACCCGGAGGCCCCTTTTGACCGCACCTTGCGATTCACTTTCCCTTTCCGACCACCTTCCGGCCGCGAGGCGCGAAGGCCGTGCCGGTGCCCGCGAATGGACCGGGCTCGCGCTGCTGGCGCTGCCGACCTTGCTGCTCGGCCTCGACCTCACGCTGCTGCACCTCGCACTGCCCGCGCTGGCCCTGGACCTGCGCCCCACGAGCGCGCAGGCGCTGTGGATCGTCGATGCCTACGGTTTCATGATTGCCGGCTTTCTCGTCACGATGGGCACGCTGGGCGACCGCATCGGACGGCGCAAGCTGCTCATGGTGGGGGCGGCGGCGTTCGGCGTGGCGTCGGTCCTGGCGGCCTGTTCGACCAGCGCCGCCCAGCTGATCGCCGCGCGTGCCGTGCTCGGCGTGGCGGGCGCGACGCTGATGCCGTCGACGCTGGCGCTGATCAGCAACATGTTCCTGCACCCGCACCAGCGCGCGCTGGCGATCGGGCTGTGGGCGACCATGTTCGCGCTCGGCATGGCGGCCGGGCCCGTGGTGGGCGGCCTGCTGCTCGCGCACCACGGCTGGGGCGCGGCCTTTCTCGTCGCGCTGCCGGTGGTCGGGCTGCTGCTGGTGGCGGCGCCGTTCCTGCTGCCGGAGTACCGCGCGCCGCAGCAGGGGCGGCTCGATCTGCCCAGCGTCGCGCTGTCGCTGCTGGCGTTGCTGCCGGTGGTCTACGGCATCAAGCAGGTCGCGAAGGACGGGATCGGCATTGGCGCCGTGCTGGCGCTCGTCGGCGGGCTGGCGTTCGCGCTGGGGTTCGTCCGGCGGCAACGGCGGCTGCGCCATCCGCTGATCGACCTCGGCCTGTTCGCCAGCCGGGCCTTCAGCGTCGCGCTCGTGGTGTTGCTGGTGGGGCTGGTCGGTGTCGGCGGCACGATGCTGCTGGTGACCCAGTATCTGCAGCTGGTGGCGGGGCTGTCACCCCTGGAGGCCGGGCTGTGGATGGGCCCGCCGGCGCTCGCGATGCTGGTGGCCGGCATCACGGCGCCGCTGCTTGCGCGGCGCATCCGGCCGGGCCATGTGATGGCGGGGGCGCTGGGGTTGTCGGTCGTGGGCTACCTGGTGCTGAGCCAGCTCGATCGCACGCCGCATGGCGTCGCACTGGTGACGGCCGCGTTCTCGCTCGTGTACCTCGGCCTGGGCACCATCGCCGCGCTGGGCACCGACCTGGTCGTGGGCGCCGCACCGCCCGAGAAGGCGGGGTCGGCCTCGGCCTTGTCCGAAACGGTGCAGGAGCTGGGCCTGGCCGTGGGCATCGCCACGCTGGGCAGCCTGACGACGGCGGTGTATCGCACGCGAATGGGCGACCCGATCGACGGCATGGCGGTGGCGCTTCAACGCGCGGTATCGGACAGCCTGGCCGGCGCCACGGCGGTCGCGCATGAATTGCCCGCTGGCGTGCTGGAGCAAGCGCAAGCCGCCTTCCTCGCAGGACTGAATGCCGCCGCAGCCACCAGCGCCGTCAGCATCGCGGTCCTGGCGGTGCTGGCTGCCGTCACGCTGCGGCATGTCGGCGTGGCCGCCGATGACGGGCTCAGCGCCCGCGCATGAACAGCGAATCGAGCTCGCGGATCGACAGCTGGCGCCAGGTCGGCCGGCCGTGGTTGCACTGGTCGGAGCGCTCGGTGGCTTCCATCTGGCGCAGCAGGGCGTTCATCTCGTCGATGGTGAGCTTGCGGTTGGCGCGCACCGCGCCGTGGCAGGCCATGGTCGACAGCAGCTCGTTCTGCGCGCGCTGCACCACGGTGCTCGCGTCGTGCTGGCCCAGTTCGGCGAGCACGCTGCGCGCCAGCTCCACCGGGTCGCCGTCGGCCAGCGTGCCGGGCACGGCGCGCACCGCCAGCGTGCGGGCCGAGAAGGGCGTGATCTCCAGCCCCAGCGTGGGCAGCACCTCGGCGCAGGCCTCGGCCGTGGCCACTTCCTGCGGCGTGGCCGCGAAGGTGGCCGGGATCAGCAGCGGCTGGCTCGTGATGGCCGCGCCGTCGAGCTGGGTCTTGAGCCGCTCGTAGACGATGCGCTCGTGCGCCGCGTGCATGTCGACGATCACGAGGCCCTGGCTGTTCTCGGCCAGGATGTAGATGCCCTGCAGCTGGGCCAGTGCGCGGCCCAGCGGCCAGGCGTCCTGGTTCATGACGGGCGCTGGCATGGGGGCCAGAGCCTCGCTGTCGGGCAATCCGACCGGCGCGCGGAACGACATCGCCGGCGCTTCGGTCTGCCACTGCGACGGGGCTGTGACCGGCGCATGCCCCTGTTCCTCGGAACGCCGCGGCCACATGGCCTCGAAGTCGCCGGCACCGCGCTCGCGTGCCTGGAACGGGATCGCGGGCTGCGACCAGCTGGCGCTCGGCGGCAGCGGGGTCTGCTTGAAGAAGGGCTGCGGCGGCGCGTCGGCTGGTGCCAGGGCATCGCCGGCGCGCGGCGCGGCCAGTGCGTCCTCGATGGCGTGGCGCACCGCCTGGTGCACCTCGCGCCCGTCGCGAAAGCGCACCTCGATCTTGGTCGGGTGCACGTTGACGTCGACGCGCGCGGGGTCGATCTCCAGGTACAGCACGTACACCGGCTGGCGCTGGCCGTGCAGCACGTCTTCGTAGGCGCTGCGCACCGCGTGCGACAGCACCTTGTCGCGCACGAAGCGGCCGTTGACGTAGAAGAACTGCTGGTCGTTGCGCGAGCGCGCCGCGTCGGGAATGCCGGCACGGCCGACCACGCGCACCGGGCCGCCTTCGCGCAGCACGGAGACGCTTTGCGACACGAAGTCGTCGCTCAGCGCATCGGCCAGCCGCTGCTCGGGCGTGGCGGCGGCGCGCCATTGTTCGATCAACTTGCCGTCGTGCCAGACCGAGAAGCCCACCTCGGGCCGCGCCAGCGCATGGCGGCGCACGGCCTCGATGCAGTGGGCCAGCTCGGTGGCGTCGGTCTTCAGGAATTTGCGCCGCGCGGGCGTGGCAAAGAACAGCTCGCGCACCTCGACCGTGGTGCCCACCGCGCGTGCCACCGGCCGCAACTCGCCGGTGCCGCCGTCGAGCACGAAGGCGCTGTCGGCGCCGGTGAAGCGCGAGAGGATGCTGAGTTCGGCGATCGCGTTGATGGCCGCGAGCGCCTCGCCGCGAAAGCCCATGGTGCCGACCGTCTCGAGGTCGCTCAGGCTCGCGATCTTGCTGGTGGCGTGGCGGCGCAGCGCCACCGTGAGTTCCTCGCGCGGAATGCCCAGGCCGTCGTCTTCGACCGAGATCAGCCGCACGCCGCCCGAGGCCAGCCGCACGGTGATCTGGCGCGCGCCGGCGTCCAGCGCGTTGTCGAGCAGTTCGCGCACCACCGAGGCGGGGCGCTCGACCATTTCACCGGCGGCGATCTGGCTGATCAGCTCGTCGGGGAGTTCACGGATCGGGCGGCGTTCGGCGG
>NZ_JBYSZY010000029.1:0-77842 GCF_058787635.1 Variovorax sp. FW305-3-2-15-B-LB1
CCACCCGACCCACCGTCACCCCGCCGCGCGACCTCGGTCCGCTGACCGGATCGCTCGCGCATCCGAAAAGCCGCTGGGTGCCCGTGGGCTGGTCCGAACTGCCGGGCTTCAGCGAAGACCCGCTGCATGAGGCGTGGATCGCGCTGCTGGCCAACTGCGCACGCCCCAACGCCGCCTTCGCGCCGCTGTGCCGCGAGGTGCGCCAGCTGGCCATTGCCACGCCCGAGGAGCAGCGCCGCTGGATGACCGACCGGCTGCAGCCCTACCGCGTCGAATCGCTCGCGGGCCAGAGCGAAGGCAAGCTCACCAGCTACTACGAGCCCGTGTACGAAGCCTCGCGCGTGCCCTCGGCCGGCTTCAGCGTGCCGCTGTACCAGGCGCCCGACGGCCTCGTGCCCAAGCGCCCCTGGTTCACGCGCCAGGAGATCGAGACCCTGCCCGAGGCCCAGGCCGCGCTGCGCGGTCGCGAGATCGCCTGGATGGCCGATCCCATCGACGCGCTGATGCTGCACATCCAGGGCTCGGGCCGCTTGCGCATCACCGAGGCCAACGGCTACCAGCACACGGTGCGCGTGGCCTATGCGGCCACCAACGAGCAGCCGTATCGCAGCGTGCAGCAGTGGCTCATGAGCCAGGGCGTCGCCAAGGTCGGCAAGTGGCCCGACGACACCAAGGCCTGGGTGGCGCAGAACCCGCAGCGCGTGTCGCAGCTGCTGTGGAGCAATCCGCGCTACGTGTTCTTCCGCGAAGAGACCATGAGCGAACTCGACGCCGCCTTCGGCCCGCGCGGCGCGCAGGGCGTGCCGCTGACGGCAGGGCGCTCCATCGCGGTCGACCGCGAGAGCATTCCCTACGGCACGCCGGTCTGGCTCGCATCGAGCGGCCCGACCGCGCAGCTGCAGAAGCTGGTGGTGGCGCAGGACACGGGCAGCGCCATCCTGGGCGCCGTGCGCGCCGACTACTTCGCCGGCACCGGTGCCGAGGCTGGACGGCTGGCGGCGAGCGTGAACCAGCCGCTGCGGCTGTGGGCGTTGTGGCCGAGGCAGTTGCCGGCGCCCTGACGGCCATTTCTCGTTCTTGAACGACACGACGGCGCGGTGATCCCGCGCCGTTTTGCATGCCGCCGGCCGGTGCGTGGGCGGGGTGTGGTCGTGGCGGTCGTCATCGTTCTGTCATGCGCGATGCATGCCTTCGTCATGGGCGCCTTTTAAGGTCTGCGCCCTGACAGAGGTCGACTTTCGGCCTCATGCCGAACCACCCACGATCCCTGGAAAACAAATGACTGATCAAGCCAAGGCGCCCGGCGCCTCCCGCCGTCACGCCCTGAAACTGCTGGGCGCCGCCCCGATGCTCCCACTGGGCGGCGTCGCCTTCCTCACCGCCTGCGGCGGTGGCGGCGGCGGTGGCCAGGCCTTCCCGCCCTTCGTGGTGCCGCCGCCGGCCCCCGCGCCGGCGCCCGCACCGGCCGCGCAGTTCGTGTCGGCCGAATTCAACGGCATGGCCGCGCCCACGCTGGCCGACCCGGCCGCCATGGCCACGAACACCGTGGGCTCCACGCTCAAGGTGTCGTTCGACAACGGCAGCTCCACCGAATACCGCCTGGCCTACCAGCCCTTCTTCCTGACCGGCGACATGGTGCCGGACGGCAAGGGCGGCAAGATCCTCGCGGGCGGCTACGTCGACATCAAGAACCAGCCGATCATCGACGCCTCGGTGGCGGGCAAGGAGCGCCAGTTCTTCTCGGACAGCCCGGACGGCACCTCGCTGATCTCGCTGCCCAACGCCAACGTGCCCGGCGTCAAGGGCAAGGCGGTGTTCGCCGTTGTGCAGTTCGAATACACCAGTCGCAACCTGAAGGGCGACAACACCTACGGCACGCTGCCTTCGCCCATCGCGGTGCTCACGCTCGACCAGGACCAGACCACCGGCAAGCTGAGCCTGGTCAAGTACCACAACGTCGACATGTCGAGCGCCCACGGCCTGTGGATCACCTGTGGCGCCAGCCTGTCGCCGTGGAACACCCACCTGTCCAGCGAAGAGTACGAGCCCGACGCCACCACCGCCGCCGGCACCGACATGTTCAAGGCCTACAGCAAGAACGTGTTCGGCGACGAGACCAAGGCCAACCCGTACCACTACGGCCACCTGCCCGAGATCACCGTGAACCCCGACGGCACCGGCAGCGTGAAGAAGCACTATTGCATGGGCCGCATCTCGCACGAGCTGATCCAGGTCATGCCCGACAACCGCACCGCCATCATGGGCGACGACTACACCAACGGCGGCTTCTTCATGTTCGTCGCGGACAAGGAAAAAGACCTGTCGGCCGGCACGCTCTACGTGGCCCGCTACGAAGCCGGCTACTCGATCGACCCCGCCGCTGCATCCGCCACCAAGATGACGTGGATCAACCTGGGTCATGCCACCAGCGCCGAGATCGAGGCACTGGCCGGTTCGCTCAAGGCCACCGACATCATGGACGTGACCACCACCAACCCCGCCGATCCCACGTACACCCACATGTTCCTGGACGGCAAGGAAAGCTGGGGCCGCGTGAAGCCCGGCATGGAAAAGGCCGCGGCCTTCCTGGAAACCCACCGCTACGCCAACGTGAAGGGCGCCAGCATGGCCTTCACCAAGATGGAAGGCACCACCGTCAACATCAAGGACAAGGTGGCCTACTCCGCGCTGCAGAACATCCAGGACTCGATGGTCAGCGGCGGCAAGGGCTGGTCGGCGGCCAACAACATCGCGCTGCCCAAGAAGCTCAGCGCCGGCGGCGTGATGGCGCACAACCTTGCGGGCGGCCAGAAGGACACCGACGGCAAGTCCATCAACAGCGACTGGGTGCCGACGCAGACCCGTGCGCTGATCGTGGGCGAAGACCTCCCCACGCCCGACGCGCTGGGCAACACCTCCAGCCCCGACAAGATCGGCAACCCCGACAACATCAAGTTCTCGGAAAAGCTGCGCACGCTGTTCATCGGCGAGGACAGCAGCAGCCACGTCAACAACTTCCTGTGGGCCTACAACATCGACACCAAGAAGCTCTCGCGCCTCATGTCGATCCCCGCGGGCGGCGAATCGACCGGCCTGCATGCCGTGGACGAGATCAACGGCTGGACCTACATCATGAGCAACTTCCAGCACGCGGGTGACTGGGGCGGCATCCACTCGAAGGTGCAGGCAACGCTCGACCCGCTGGTGCGCGCCAACTACAAGGACCGCTACGCCGCGGCCGTCGGCTACCTCACGGCCGACCCGATCCAGATCAAGCTGGCGAAGTAAGGCGAGGCTGCCGCTGCGGCGGCTTGCGCTTGCTTCAGGACGGCGCTGCTGGCAACGGCAGCGCCGTTTTGTATCTGACCTGCTTGAGCGCAAAGCTCGAGCGAATCTTCTCGATCCCTGGAATCGGCGTGAGCTGCTCCATGATGAAGCGCTCCAGCGCCGCCATGTCGGCCACGGCGATGCGGATCAGGTAGTCGCTGTCGCCGGTCATCAGGTAGCACTCCATCACCTCGTCGTGCTCGGCGATGCGCTGCTCGAAGTCGGCCAGCGACTGCTTGCTCTGCGTGGTCAGGCTGATCGAGATGAACACGTTGAGCCCCAGGCCCAGCGCCTTGGCGTTCGCCAGCGCCACGTAGCGGTCGATCACGCCGCTGGTCTCCAGCACCTTCACGCGCGCCAGGCAGGGCGAGGGCGACAGGTGCACGCGGCGCGCCAGTTCGACGTTCGACAGGGCGCCGTCGCGTTGCAGCTCGTCGAGAATGCGCAGGTCGATGGCGTCGAGTTCCATGAAATTCCGTGAAGCGCTTGAGTCGCGGCATTTTATGCTTGCGAATAGCCATGAAGTCGCAGGTGCCGGTAGCTAATTTTCTGCAAGGCGGCTTAAAGTGCTGGCATGAACGCCCCGATCTCCGCCGACCAGATGCGCGCCCTGTTGCTCGACACGCCGCCGTCGCACGACCCCGACCCCGAAGAGACCGCCGAATGGCGCGACGCCTTCCTGGCGCTGGCGCAGACGCAAGGTCCGCAGCGCGCGCGCCAGATGCTGGCCGAGCTGGCGCGCCTGGCGCGGCAGCAGCGCATCGGCTGGCAGCCCGAGCTGGCCACGCCGTACGTCAACACCATCGCCGCGGCCGACCAGCCGCCGTTCCCGGGTGACCTTGCCGTCGAGGAAAAGCTCGCCTCGCTCATGCGCTGGAACGCGCTCGCCATGGTGGCCAAGGCCAACCAGGCGTACGGCGAACTCGGCGGCCACATCGCCAGTTATGCGAGCGCGGCCGACCTGTTCGAAACCGGCTTCAACCACTTCTTCCATGCGCGCAGCCCGGCGCACCGCGGCGACCTCGTGTTCTTCCAGCCGCACAGCGCGCCCGGCGTGTATGCGCGGGCCTACCTCGAAGGCCGCCTGAGCGAAGAAGACCTGAACCACTACCGCCAGGAACTCACCGCGCCGGCCTTCACCGACGGCAGCGGCGCGCGCGGCCTGTGCAGCTACCCGCACCCGTATCTGATGCCGGACTTCTGGCAGTTCCCCACCGGCTCGATGGGCATCGGCCCGATCAGCTCGATCTATCACGCGCGCTTCATGCGCTACCTCACGCACCGCAACCTCTTGAACTGCGAAGGCCGCAAGGTCTGGGGCGTGTTCGGCGACGGCGAGATGGACGAGCCCGAATCGATGAGCGCGCTGACGCTCGCCGCGCGCGAAAAGCTCGACAACCTCGTGTGGGTCGTCAACTGCAACCTGCAGCGCCTCGATGGCCCGGTGCGTGGCAACGGCCGCATCATCGACGAGCTCGAGAAGCTCTTCGCCGGGGCAGGATGGAACGTCGTCAAGCTCGTGTGGGGCAGCGACTGGGACGGCCTGTTCGCGCAGGACGTGAGCGGCGCGCTCGCGCGCGTGTTCGCCGAAACCGTCGACGGCCAGATGCAGACCTTCGCCGCGAAGGACGGGCGCTTCAACCGCGACAACTTCTTCGGCCAGAACCCCGAACTCGCGCGCCTGGCCGAAGGCATGACCGACGAGCAGATCGACCGCTTGAAGCGCGGCGGCCACGACCTCGTGAAGATCCATGCCGCGTACGCCGCCGCTGCTGCGCACAAGGGCCAGCCCACCGTCATCCTGGCCCACACCAAGAAGGGCTACGGCATGGGCAGCGCCGCGCAGGGCAAGATGACCACGCACTCGCACAAGAAGATGGGCGACGTCGACCTCATCGAGTTCCGCGACCGCTTCAACCTGCCGCTCACCGACGCGCAGGCCACCGCGATGGACTTCTACCGCCCGGCCGAAGACAGCGCCGAAATGCGCTACCTGCGCCAGCACCGCGAAGCGCTCGGCGGCGCCATGCCGCGCCGCGAGACCGCCTGCGACGTCGTGCCCAAGCCCGACATCGCGGCCTACGCGCAGTTCGCCACGGCCGCCGCGGGCAAGGAGATGAGCACCACCATGGCCTTCGTGCGCATGCTGGGCAACCTCATGAAGGACAAGGCCCTGGGCCCGCGCATCGTGCCCATCGTGGCCGACGAGGCGCGCACCTTCGGCATGGCCAACCTGTTCAAGCAGGTCGGCATCTATTCGAGCGTGGGCCAGCGCTATGCGCCGGAAGACATCGGCTCGGTGCTGAGCTATCGCGAAGCCACCGACGGGCAGATTCTGGAAGAAGGCATCAGCGAAGCCGGCGCCATCGCGAGCTGGACGGCCGCGGCCACCAGCTACAGCGTGCACGGCCTGGCGATGCTGCCGTTCTACATCTACTACTCGATGTTCGGCTTCCAGCGCGTGGGCGACGCCATCTGGGCTGCGGCCGACCAGCGCGCACGCGGCTTCCTGCTGGGCGCCACGTCGGGCCGCACCACGCTCGGCGGCGAAGGCCTGCAGCACCAGGACGGCAGCAGCCACCTCGTGGCTGCGACGATTCCCAACTGCAAGGCCTACGACCCGGCCTTCGCGGGCGAGATGGCCGTCATCGTCGACGCGGGCATCCGCGAGATGATGGTCGAGCAGCAGGACGTGTTCTATTACGTCACGCTCATGAACGAGAACTACGCGCAGCCCGACCTGCCGGCCGGCGCCGAGGCCGACATCCTGCGCGGCTGCTACCGCTTCGGCACCTACGCACCGGCATCGGGCAAGGCGAAGCAAAGCGTCACGCTGCTGGGCTCGGGCGCGATCCTCACCGAGGTCATCAAGGCCGCGCAGCAGCTGGCCGACGAAGGCATCGCGGCCGAGGTGTTCAGCGTCACGAGCTGGAGCGAGCTCGCGCGCGACGGCCAGGCCTGCGAGCAGCGCGCACTGGCCGGCGAAAAAGACGCCGGCACGCCCTTCGTGGCGCAGCAGCTCGGCAGGGGCAGCAGCAAGGCCCCGATCGTCGCCGCCACCGACTACGTGCGCGCCCTGCCCGAGAGCGTGCGCGCCTTCCTGCCCGAAGGTCGCCGCTACCTCACGCTGGGCACCGACGGCTTCGGTCGCAGCGACACGCGCGCCGCGCTGCGCGGTTTCTTCGGCGTGGACGCGGCGAGCATCGCGCGCGCCGCGCGGCACGCGCTCGGCGCCTGACACCAGCGCGGCCATGCGGCGTGGCGGTGCGGTGCCTGCGTTAGAGTCGCAGGCCCCACCGCCTTCCCGCGCCCATGACCGCCCGCTTCCAGTCCCTTGCTCCCGCCGTCCGCCTGGCCGACCAGGTGGCGGAAGCGCTCGTGGCCGAGGTGCGCAGCGGGCGCCTGTCGGAAGGCGACCGGCTGCCCACCGAGACCGCGTTGGCCACCCAGTTCGGCGTGAGCCGCACGGTGGTGCGCGAGGCGGTGTCGCGGCTGAAGTCGCTCGGGCTGGTCGATTCGCGCCAGGGCAGCGGCGTGTACGTGCGCGCTGCCGGGGTGGAGCCGCTGCGCTTCGAGATGCCGCATGTGGCGTCGCGCGAAGCGGTGGTGCAGATGGTCGAGCTGCGCCGCGCGCTCGAGGCCGAGGTGGCCGCGCTCGCGGCCGAGCGCCGCACGCCCGAGGACATGCTGCGCATCCGCGACGCCATCGATGCGCTGCACGCGGCGGTGTCGATGGGTGGCAACGGCGCCGACGAGGACGTGCGCTTTCACCGCGCCATCGCCGAGGCCGCGCGCAACCCCTTCCTCATCGGCACGCTGCAGTACCTGCGGCAGTTCCTGCATGGCGCCACCCGCGTCACGCGCGCCAACGAGGCGCGCCGCGCCGACTTCGTGCGCGAAGTGGCGCAGGAACACGCGCGGATCGTCGAGGCGATCGACGCCGGCGACCCGCTGGCCGCGCGCGAAGCCGCCAAGGCGCACATGGACAACGCCATCCGCCGCATCGAGCAGGCCGACCCGGCCTTCTGGCAGCAGGAAGGCGCCCAGCTCGCCCGACCCTTGGTCGAAGGCTGGCCTGCGGGCAAGTAAGCCCACGCTCACAACTTTCCGGTAGGGGCAGAATGTGCGGGTTATCCCGTATCCGGGAACTTGTCTTAAATTTGTATGATGACCTGACAAGTAAGGGGAGACCGCGCCGCAGGGTGACGGGACGGCCCCGTTTTTTCATCCAGCGGACTCCCTCCCAATGACTTCCACCCTCCAGGCCGGCGCGCCCCTCGCGGCTGACGCGCCCGACGCCGCGCTCGAAAAACGCGCCTACGCCAAGGTGTTCTGGCGCCTCGTGCCCTTCCTGATGCTGTGCTACGTGGTCGCGTACCTCGACCGCGTGAACGTCGGCTTCGCCAAGCTGCAGATGGGCGCGGACCTCGGCTTCAGCGAAACCGTGTTCGGCCTCGGTGCCGGCATCTTCTTCCTGGGCTACTTCCTGTTCGAAGTGCCCAGCAACCTGCTGCTCAACCGCGTGGGCGCGCGCGTGTGGATCGCGCGGATCATGATCACCTGGGGCCTGCTGTCGGCCTGCTTCGTGTTCGTGGAAACGCCGACCAGCTTCTACATCCTGCGCTTCCTGCTCGGCGTGGCCGAGGCGGGCTTCTACCCCGGCGTGATCCTGTACCTGACGCACTGGTACCCGTCGCACCGGCGCGCGCGGATCATCGCGGTGTTCATGTCGGCGATTCCCGTGGCGGGCATCTTCGGCAACCCGCTGTCGGGCTGGATCATGGACGCCTTCCACGGCGTGTCGGCCATGCACGGCTGGCAGTGGATGTTCATCATCGAAGCCATTCCCGCCGTGCTGGTGGGCGTGATGGTGCTGTTCTACCTGGACAACGGCATCAAGCACGCACGCTGGCTCTCGCCTGAAGAAAAGCAGCTGCTGCAGCGCGAGGTCGACCGCGACCAGGCGCACGGCGCCAAGGGCCCGCACTCGGTGGGCGCGATGTTCCGCGACGCGCGCGTGTGGTGGATGGCGCTCATCTACTTCGCCTTCGTCATGGGCCAGTACGCGCTGACCTTCTGGCTGCCGACGCTGGTGAAAGCCACGGGTGTGCAGGGCAACTTCAACATCGGCCTGCTCAGCGCCATTCCGTTCCTGTGCGCGATCGTCGCGATGAACCTGTTCGGGCGCAGCGCCGACGCGCGCCGCGAGCGCCGCTGGCACCTGATCATCCCCGCGATGATGGGTGCGGTGGGCTTCACCGTGGCCGCTTCGTACACGCAGAACACGATCGTGTCGCTGACCTTCCTGTCGCTCGCAGCCGCCGGCGTGCTCACCTGCGCGCCGCTGTTCTGGTCGCTGCCCACCGCCTTCCTCTCGGGCACGGCGGCGGCGGCGGGCATTGCGGTCATCAACTCGGTGGGCAACCTCGCGGGCTTCGTGAGCCCGTACCTCATCGGCTACCTGAAGGACCTCACGGGCAGCACGCAGATCGGCATGTACGTGCTGGCCGGCGCGCTGGTGCTCGGCGCCATCGGCGTGTGGCTCACGCCCAAGCAGTTGGTCAACCGCTGATCGAAGGACGCACGACATGACTTCTTCTTCCAACACCACACCCGTCGTCGGCCTTGTGGGCCTGGGCGCCATGGGCAGCGGCATGGCGCAATCGCTGCGCCGCGCGGGCCACGCGCCGCATGTGTTCGACGTGCGCCCCGGCGTCGCCGAAGCCTTCGCGCGCGAAGGCGGCACCGCCTGCGACACGCTGGCCGCGCTTGGCGCGCAATGCGACATCGTGGTCAGCGTGGTCGTCAACGCGGCGCAGACCGAGTCGGTGCTGTTCGGCGACGGCACCACGCCCGGCTGCGCGGCATCGATGAAGCCCGGCAGCCTGTTCGTGATGTGCTCCACCGTCGACCCGAACTGGTCGGTGGCGCTCGAGGCGCGCCTTGCGCAACAGGGCATCCTGTACCTCGACGCGCCGATCTCCGGCGGCGCCGCCAAGGCCGCGAGCGGCCAGATGACGATGATGACCGCCGGCACCCCCGCGGCGTATGAGAAGGCCGGCGCGATGCTCGACGCCATGGCCGCCAAGGTCTACCGCCTGGGCGATTCGGCCGGCGCGGGCAGCAAGGTGAAGGTCATCAACCAGCTGCTGGCCGGCGTGCACATCGCCGCCGCGGCCGAGGCCATGGCGCTGGGCCTGCGCGAAGGCGTGAACCCCGACGCGCTGTACGAGGTCATCACCCACAGCGCCGGCAACAGCTGGATGTTCGAGAACCGCATGGCCCACGTGCTCGCGGGCGACTACACGCCGCTGTCGGCCGTCGACATCTTCGTGAAGGACCTGGGCCTGGTGCTCGACGTGGCGCGCGCCAGCAAGTTTCCGCTGCCGCTGTCGTCCACCGCGCACCAGATGTTCATGCAGGCCTCCACGGCCGGCTTCGCGCGCGAGGACGACAGCGCGGTCATCAAGATCTTCCCGGGCATCGAGCTGCCCGTTGCGAAAGAATCGAAAAAATAGCATCGAGCGTCTGCGCTCCACCGACCCAGGAAAGACACACACCATGAACGTTCTCATCACCGGCGGCTGCGGCTTCCTCGGCGCCCGCCTCGCCCGCACCCTGCTCGCCGGCGGCCCGCTCGCACTGGCTGGCGGCCAGCCTCAAGACATCGCACGCATCACGCTCGCCGACCGCGTGCCGCCGCCCGCCGACCTCGCGGCCGACGCGCGCATCCAGTTCGTGCAGGGCGACCTGTACGAGCAAGCCGCCAACGGCGCGCTGCCGCTGGCCGACACCGACGCCGTGTTCCACCTCGCCGCCGCCGTGAGCGGCGAGTGCGAGGCCGACTTCGACCTCGGCATGCGCAGCAACCTGGACACCACGCGCGCCCTGCTCGACGCCTGCCGCAGCGCCGGCCATGCGCCCGTGTTCGTGTTCTCCAGCTCCGTCGCCGTGTTCGGCGATTCGCCCGAGCAGCGCCTGCCCGCGGTGATCGAGGACACCACGCTGCCCACGCCGCAGAACAGCTACGGCATCCAGAAGTTCATCGGCGAGCAACTCGTGGCCGACTACACGCGCAAGGGCTTCGTGCAGGGCCGCAACGTGCGGCTCATGACGGTGTCGGTGCGCCCGGGCCGTCCGAACGGCGCGGCCTCCAGCTTCCTGAGCGGCATGCTGCGCGAGCCGCTGGCCGGCGTGCGCGCACGCTGCCCCGTGGCGCCCGAGACGCCGGTCGCGCTGGCCTCGCCCGGCAACACCGTCGCCGGCATCGTGCGCGCGGCCACCGCCGGCGCCGCCGAATGGGGTGCGCGCACCGCCGTCAACCTGCCCGCGCTGACCACCACCGTGCGCGAGATGGCGCAGGCGCTCGAGCGCATCGCCGGCCCCGAGGCCACCGCCCTCATCGACTGGGAGCCCGACGCCGCCATCGCGAAGATCGTCACCAGCTGGCCCAGCCGCATCCACGCCGCGCGCGCCGAGGCGCTGGGCCTGAAGGCCGACGCCAGCTTCGACGCCATCCTGCGCGACTACGTGCGCGAGAACGCGCAGGCGGTCACGCTCGCGCTGAAGGGCTGAGCGATGGCGAAGCTCGTGCTCGGCTGCATCGCCGACGACTTCACCGGCGCCACCGACCTGGCCAACAACCTCGTGCGCGCCGGCATGCGCGTGGTGCAGACCATCGGCGTGCCCGCCGGCCCGCTCGATGCCGACGTGGATGCGGTCGTGGTCGCGCTCAAGTCGCGCACCATCGCGCCGGCCGAGGCCATCGCGCAGTCGCTCGATGCGCTGCGCTGGCTGCAGGCGCAGGGCGCGCAGCAGGTCTACTTCAAGTACTGCTCCACCTTCGACAGCACGGCGCAGGGCAACATCGGCCCCGTGACCGAGGCGCTGATGGATGCGCTGCAATGCGACTTCACCATCGCCACGCCCGCCTTCCCCGACAACAAGCGCACCGTGTTCAAGGGCTACCTGTTCGCGGGCGACGTGCTGCTCAACGAAAGCGGCATGCAGAACCATCCGCTCACGCCGATGACCGACCCGAACCTCGTGCGCGTGCTGCAGGCGCAGTGCACGCGCAAGGTGGGGCTGATCGACCACGCGGTGGTCGCACGCGGCGCAGCGGCCATCGAAGAACGCATCGCGCAGCTGAAGGCCGAGGGCGTGTCGATCGCCATCGTCGACGCGGTCTCGAACGACGACCTGCTGCGCATGGGCCCGGCCCTCGCGAAGCTGCCGTTGCTCACGGCAGGCTCGGGCGTGGCCATCGGCCTGCCGGCCAACTTCGGCCTCGCGCCGTCGTCGCAGGCCAGCGCATTGCCGAAGGCCGGCGGCAAGACCGCGGTGGTCTCGGGCAGCTGCTCGCTGGCCACCAACCGGCAGGTGCTCGACTTCATCCAGCGCGGTGGCGCGGCCATGGCCATCGACCCGCTGCGCATCGCGGCGGGCGTCGACGTGACCGCCGAAGTGCTGGCCTGGGCCGCACCCCTCATCGACCAAGGCCCCGTGCTCGTCTACTCGACCGCCGAAGCCGGCGCCGTGAAGTCGGTGCAGGGCCGGCTCGGCGTGGAAGAAGCCGGCGCCATGGTCGAACGCACCATCGCCGCCATTGCGCGTGGCCTGGTCGAGCGCGGCGTGCACCAGCTGGTGGTGGCCGGCGGCGAAACCTCGGGCGCCTGCGTGCAGGCGCTGGGCATCGCGCAGATGCAGATCGGTCCGCAGATCGACCCCGGCGTGCCGTGGTGCCATGCGCGCTGCGACGCCGCGCCCGAAGCCGGGCTGCACATCACGCTGAAGTCGGGCAACTTCGGCAGCGACGATTTCTTCACCAAAGCTTTTACAGTGCTCGCATGACCGAGAACGAAGCCCGCGACGAAATCTGCCGCGTCGGCCGCAGCCTGTTCGAGCGCGGCTACGTGCACGCCACGGCCGGCAACATCAGCGTGCGGCTGGACGACGGTTTTCTCATCACGCCGACCGACGCCTGCCTGGGCTTTCTCGACCCCGCGCGGCTCGCACGGCTCGATGCGCAAGGCCAGCAGACCGGCGGCGACCGCGCCAGCAAGACCATCGCGCTGCACACGCGCATCTACGCCGCCGCGCGCGGCTTCGATGCCGGCACGGCCTGCGTGATCCACACGCACAGCACGCACTGCGTCGCCCTGACCCTGGGCAACCCGCAGGCCGAACTGCTGCCCGCGCTCACGCCCTACTTCGTGATGAAGGTCGGCCATGTGCCGGTCATCCCGTACCACCGCCCCGGCGCGCCCGAGGCGGCCGAACAGGTGGCGCACACCATTGCGCGCTACGGCGCGGCTGGCACGCCGATCCGCGCGGCGATGCTCGCGCGCCTGGGTCCCAACGTCTGGCACGAGACGCCGGCCGCCGCGATGGCCGTGCTCGAAGAGCTGGAAGAAACCGCCCGCCTGCAGATGCTCACGCAGACCACCCGGCCCGCACCGCTCACCCCCGACCAGATCGATGAACTGCGCCGCACTTTCGGTGCGCGCTGGTAGTACAAACACCCCATGCCCCAATTCGCCGCCAACCTCTCGATGCTCTATCCGGAGCTCGCATTTCTCGACCGCTTCGACGCCGCCGCGAAAGACGGCTTCCAGGCCGTCGAGTACCTCTTCCCCTACGACTTCAGCAAGGAAGACATCGTCGCCCGCCTGAAGCACAACGGCCTGCAGCAGGTGCTGTTCAACGGCCCGCCCGGCGACTGGGCCGGCGGCGAACGCGGCCTGGCCTGCCTGCCGGGGCGCGAGGGCGAGTTCCGCGAAGGCATTGCGAAAGCCATCGACTACGCCGTGGCGCTCGACTGCCCGCGCATCCACGTCATGGCCGGCCTCGTGCCCGAAGGCCTCGCGCGCGAGGCGGCAGAAACCGTCTATGTCGGGAACCTGCGCTGGGCCGCGGCCGAGGCCGCGAAGGCCGGGCGCGATGTGCTCATCGAGCCGATCAACACGCGCGACATCCCGCGCTTCTTTTTGAACCGGCAGGACCACGCGCACCAGATCGTCGAGACCGTGGGCGCCGCCAACCTCAAGGTGCAGATGGACCTGTACCACTGCCAGATCGTCGAGGGCGACGTGGCGATGAAGCTGCGCCAGTACCTGCCCACCGGCCGCGTCGGCCACCTGCAGATCGCGGGCGTGCCCGAGCGCCACGAGCCCGATGTGGGCGAGCAGAACTACGACTACCTCTTCGGCGTGATCGACGAGGTTTCGGCGCAGTGCGGCTGGCAAGGCTGGGTCGGTTGCGAATACCGCCCGCGCCGCGGCATGGAGCCCGGCGGCACCTCGGCCGGCCTGGGCTGGCTGCGCGACTGGCGCCAGCGCGCATGACGACGACGACGCTCGAAGCGCTGCGCATTCCGGCGCCGCTGCGGGGCTTTGCTGCAGCGGGCGATGCGCAGGTCTTCGACGTCACGATCGAAGGCGACAAGGTCGCGGCCATCGCGCCCAGCGCCTCGCAGACGCAAGCGCGCGGCACGCTGCTGAGCGCGCTCGTCGAGGCGCACGCGCACATCGACAAGAACTTCACCGTGCAGGACGTCGGCGCCGCGCAGGGCGACCTGTTCACCGCCATCGAACGCATGGGCCGCCACCGCGCGAGCTGGACCGGCGCTTCGCTGCGCCTGCGCATGGAGCGCGCGCTGCACGAGGCCTGGCGCGCCGGCACGCGCGCGCTGCGCACGCACCTGGACTGGGTCGAGCCCGAGCCGCCGGCCGCGCTGGCCGTGTTCGAGGCGCTGCGCGAAGAATGGGCCGGCCGCATCGAGCTGCAGTTCGTCGCGCTCGTGCCGCTCGACGTGTTCGCCGACCCCGCCGCCGGCGAGCGCATCGCGCGCGACGTGAAGCGCGCGGGCGGTTCGCTGGGCGCTTTCATCTACCGCAACGACGGCCTCTTCGCCAAGCTGGGCCGCGTGTTCGACCTCGCGCAGCAGCACGGGCTGGGGCTCGACTTCCATGTCGACGAAGGCCTGGACACCGACGCCAGCGGCCTGCGCAGCATCGCGCAGCTGGTGCGCGCGCGCGACTTCAAGGGCCGCGTGGTCTGCGGCCACGCCTGCTCGCTCTCGGTGCAGGACGACGCGGTGGCCGCCGAAACGCTCACGCTGTGCGCCGGCGCGGGGCTGCACCTCGTCGCGCTGCCGACCACCAACCTCTACCTGCAGGGCGCGTGGGACCGCACGCCCGTGGCGCGCGGCATCACGCGCATCCGCGAGGCCGCGGCGCACGGCCTGCGCGCGAGCCTGGCCACCGACAACGTGCAGGACGCCTTCTATCCCTACGGCAGCTACGACCTGCTCGAGACCTTCGGCCTGGGCGTGCAGATGGCGCACCTCGCGCCCGCCGCCGACTGGCTCGACACCATCACCGTGAACCCCGCGAAGGCGCTGGGTCTCGCGTGGGACGGCCGCATCGCGCCGGGCTGTCCGGCCGACCTGGTCGTGCTGGCCGCCACCGACGAACACGAACTCATCGGCCCGCGCGGACGGCAACGCACCGTCTACCGCGCAGGCCGGGCACTGGAGAACACACCATGAGCATGGGCAAGCCGATGGCCAACTATGCCGCCGCCAAGCGCGTCGGCGATTTCGTCTTCATGAGCGGCGTGGTCGCCGTCGACCCGGCCACGCGCCGCGCGGTGGCGGGCTACGATGCCATCCCCGAAGCCGCGCGCACCGCACTGCAGGGCGTGGGCTATGCCACGGGCCAGATGTCGGTCGACATCTTCGAGGCGCCCATCGTGGCGCAGAGCTGGTTCGTGCTGGAGCGCATCCGCCAGATCGCCGCCGAGCACGGCGGCACCATGGAAGACGTGGTGAAGCTGGTGCAGTACTTCCGCCACCTGCCGCACTACGCCTTCTACAACCGCGTGCGCGGCCTGTTCTATCCGGGCGAGCCGCCGGTGAGCACGGTGGTCGAGGTGTCGCGCTTCCTGCCGGGCGACGAGGTGCTCGTCGAGGTCGAGGCCACGATGTACCTGCCGCAGCGCGCGGCTACTTGACGCCCGCGCCCTTGAGCAGGAACTCCGTCACCTGCTCGATCAGGTAGCGCCGGTCCTTGTCCTCGCCCTGCTGCGCCGTGTTGCGGTAGTAGGCGGCCTGCGTGGCGTGGTCGGCGTAGAACTGCGTCACGGCCCAGATGTGGAACAGCACCAGCATCGGGTCGGCGGTGTCCATCAGGCCCTGGTTCATCCAGTTCTGGATCACGGCGGCGGCCTGGTCGGTGCGCTGCTTGCTGGTGTCCATCATGCTGTTGATGACGGGCGCGCCGCGCATCATCTCGGCGGTGAAGATGCGCGAACGCAGCGGATGCTCGAACGAGAACATCATCTTGCGCTGGATCAGGTCGCCCAGCACCTTGCGCGGGCCGAAGGCCTCGTCGCTGAAGCCGAACACCACGATCCAGTCGGTCAGGATGTCCTGCAATACCTGGCGGTACAGCGCCTCCTTGCTCTCGATGTAGTAGTGCAGCTGCGCCTTCGACAGGCCCGCCTTGTCGGCGATGGCCTGCGTCGAGGCGCCGGCCAGGCCCTCGCTGGCGAACACCTCGATGGCGGCCTGGTTGATGAGGCCCAGCACCTGCGTGTACTTGCGCGAACGCCCGCGCGTGGCGGGGGCTTCGCTGTCGGTGTCCGTCACGCTCACAGCTGCAGCACCAGGTCGGGGCCCTTGGCGCGCGAGCAGCACAGCGCCACCTTGGTGCGCCGCTCGGTGCCCGTGAGGCAGAAGTCGCGGTGCTCGGCGCCTTCGCCGTCGCCCTCGACCACGCAGGTGCCGCACAGGCCCTGCTGGCACGACACGGGGATGTCGATGCCCACTTCGTGCAGCGCATCGACCGCGGTCTGGTCGGCCGCCACCGGCACCTCGATGCCGCGCCGCGCCAGCTTCAGCGTGAAGGGCAGGCCGGTGGTGGCGGCGGCCGTGCCGGTGGGCGCGGCGAAGTACTCGGTGTGCAGCGCATCTTCGGGCCAGTGCGCGGCGGCCTCGCGCACGGCCTGCATGAAGCCGCCGGGGCCGCACACGTACAGGTGCGTGTCGGGCGTGCGCTCGGCCAGCAGGGCGCGCAGGTCGATGCGTTGCGTCGCATCGCCCTGGTCCAGGTGCAGCCTCAGGTGCGGCGCCAGCGCGGGCGCGTGCAGCGCCTCGGCGAAGGCCAGGTGTTCCTCGCTGCGCGCGAACACGCACAGCGTGAAGTCGGCGCCGCGCGCGGCCAGCGCCTGCGCCATCGCCAGCAGCGGCGTCATGCCGATGCCGCCGGCCAGCAGCAGGTGGCGCCGGGCCTCGGCGCGCAGCGGGAAGGTGTTGCGCGGCGCGCTGATCGCGATCAGGTCGCCCTCGCGCACGCGCTCGTGCATCGAGGCCGAGCCGCCGCGGCTGGCGTGCTCGCGCTTCACGCCGATCACGTAGCCGCCGCTGCCCGAGGGCGCGCGCGCCAGCGAGTACTGGCGCGAGAAGCCGCCGGGCATGTGCACGTCGATGTGCGCACCGGCCTCGTAGCCGGGCAGCGGCCGGCCCCACGGATGCGCCAGCTCGAAGGCCAAAATTTCCGGCGTCTGCCGCGAGATGCGTTCGACACGGACGGTCAGCGTGCGTTCGAGGCTCATGGTGTGTGTCTCCCTGCGTGTCTACTGGATGTTGTGCAGCGTGCGCGCCACGCGCGCGATGAAATGGGTGCGGTCGCGGTCGGTGACGGCGTTCATGTCGTGCAGCTGCAGCCACGTGACCTTGCAGCGCCATGCGAACAGCGCCCGCAGCGCGCGCGTGAACAGCCGCCGCCCCGGGTCGCCGATGGCCATCACGAACCAGCGCGGCGAGCCGCCGGTGGTCACCACCGTCAGCCGGCGGATGTGCCGCATGCCCGACTTCGCCAGCTGCCCTTTGCGCTCGGCGGGCAGGAAGGCCACGCCCGGCAGCCACACGCGCTCGAGCCAGCCCTTGAGCATGGACGGCGGTCCATGGAACCAGGTGGGGTAGACGAACACCAGGTGCTCGGCCCACAGCAGCGCTTCGACGTGGGGTTTCACGCGTTCGCGGATCAGTTCGGGGTTGTCGAGGTAGGCGATGCGCTCTTCGCGTGTCAGCGTCGGGTCGAAGCCCTCGGCGTACAGGTCGATGGCCTTGACGGGATGTCGCGGCGTGAGGGCCTCGAGGGCGGTGCGGTACAGCGCGTGGTTGAAGCTGTCAGGGTTCGGATGGCAATGGACGACGAGCGTTTTCATGGTTCGGGCCGGTTCGCCTGTTCGGCGAGACGGGGTCAGAGCCCAAGGGAACAAAGGCCGCGCAGTGCCTTATGGCAACCCAGGCGCCGGCATCTGACCCCGGCGCAAGCCCCGCGCGACCCACGGGAAAAAACGAAGCGAATTACTTGCCGGTGAGCTTCTTGCGGATGTCGACACCCACGCCCTTGTTGACGAACTGCGTGGTCGCGACCTTCGACAGGTCGATCTCGCCCGGCTTGTACAGGCCGGCCTTGACCATCTTGTCGTAGAAGTCCTTCACGCGTGCTTCGTCCATGGCGCCGATGCCCTTGGTGAGCGAGTCGCCGCTGTCGATGATGCCCATCTTCTTGATGAGATCGATGGAGCCCTGCAGCGCGGCCGGCGTGGCGTCGGGGTTGGTCTTGGCGATGAGTTCGTTGGCGGCCTTGTTGTCGCCGTACAGGTAGTTGTTCCAGCCGACGATCGAGGCCTCGATGAACTTGCGCACCGTCTCGGGCTTGGTCTTGATGAGGTCGGCGCGGGTCTCGATGGTGGTGGCGTAGGTCGAGAAGCCGTGGTCGGCCAGCAGGTGCACCACCGGGTCGAAGCCTGCCTGCGCCTTGATCGACAGCGGCTCCGAGATGGCATAGCCCTGCTGGATGGATTTCTTGTCGGCCAGGAACGGGCCCACGTTGAAGGTGTAGGGCTTGAGCTGCGCGTCCTTGAAGCCGTGCTCCGACTTCATCCACTGCCAGAAGCTGAACTGGCCGTCCTTGCCGATGAAGGCCACGGGCGCCTTGGTCATGTCCTTGAAGGTGTCGTAGCCCTGGCCCGGGTGGGCGAACATGGCCTGCGGGTCTTTCTGGAAGATGGCCGCGACCACCACGGTGGGCACGCCGTTCTTCACGTTGTCGAAGGACTGCAGCAGGTTGCCGGTCATGAGGAAGTCGACCTTGCCGGCCGGCAGCATGGGCCGGTTGTTGACCATCGGGCCGCCCTGCATGATTTCCACGTCGAGCCCGTACTTCTTGTAGGTGCCGTCCACCAGCGCCTGGTAGAAGCCGCCGTGGCCGGCCTGCGCCTTCCAGTTGGTGGCGAACACCACTTTGTCCTGGGCCTGTGCGGCGAAGGCGGCGCCTGCGAGGGCCAGGCCGAAGGCCAGCGGCCGAAGAGAGAAAGCGGGGATGCGCATGGGGACGGACTCCTGTGGAGGTTGGGGTGGGGACGGGATGCGAAGACTAAATGTTTTTCTCAGCGCTCGACGGCCATCTCGGGCGTCCAGCCGCGCGTCTTGCCGGGGTTCATCAGGCCCATCGGGTCGCTGCGCTTCTTGAACTCGATCTGCTGCGTGTCGATGGTCTTCATGCCGCCGTCCTCGATGGTGAAGACGTGCGGGTTGAAGATCTGCGCGCCGCCCTGCGACTCGATCTCGCGCATCACCTCGTACTGGTGGGCCTCGCCCTTCCAGCGCACGAGCAGGATGCCGAAGGTGCCGCACTGGCCGTTGGCGCGCGCGAAGTCCTGGTGCTGTAGCACGTCGTCGCCGAAGATCTGCATGTGGCGCTCGACCACGGCCGGGTCGAAGGGCTGGGCGTAGGCCACCTGCAGGTAGGTCCAGCTGCGGTCGGCCTTCAGCGCCTGCAGCGTCGTGTGGTTGAAGGCGCACTCGTAGGCCGGCGGCAGGCCCTCGGCCTGCAGCTCGGCCTCGGTGCCGGCCACCGACAGGGTGCCGCCGTGCGCCGCCGCGAGCGCGCGGAATTCGGTCATCGATTCGGGCGAGACCATGGTGAACACCGCGTGCCGGTCGGGCGGAAAGCGATCGCCCATGGCCGTGTAGTAGGGCGAGAAGCGCGCCTCCACGGTCGACAGCAGGAAGATGTCCAGCGACGGCGCCTGCGCGGCAATGCCGAAGTCGAGCGCGCCGCGGTAGGTGTCGAACAGCGCCGTGCAATGCACCCAGTCGACCGCCGGGCTCAGTGCCACTTCCACGTCGAGGATCACGCCGTTGGTGCCGTAGGCATGGTGCACCTGCTGGATCTCGTCGCCCACCAGCTCGATGACGCGGGGCTCGCGCTCCACCGTCATCACGCGCGCGCGCAGCAGGTTGCCGGGGTCGCGCAGGATGCCGTGGCGGAACGAGCCGATGCCGCCGAAGCCGCCCGCGATGAAGCCGCCGATGCTGGCCACGTGCCAGGTCGAGGGCCACATGCGCAGCGCCTGCCCGGTCTCGCGCGCGGCCAGGTCGATGTCGTGCATGCGCGCACCGGCCTCGACGCGGATGCGGCCGTCGGCCAGGTCGAGCACGCGGCACATCTGCGTCACGTCGAGCACGAGCCCGCCTTCAAGCGGCACGCACTGGCCGTAGTTGCCGGTGCCGCCGGCGCGCACGGTGAGCGGCAGCTTCCACTTGGCGGCCACGGCCGCGGCCTGGCGCACGTCGTCCTCGGTGCTGACCTTGACCACGAGGTCGGCCACGCAGCCCGCGAGCTGCGCCGTGAGGATGGGGCTGTACCAGTAGAAGTCCTTCGACAGCTGCTTGCGCTGGCTGGGCGTGGCGATCACGTTCAGGCCGCGCAGCTCGTCGCGCACGGCGTCCCAGTCGACGGTGGACAGCGGGGTTCTAGCGTTCACGGCGCATTTCGCTTTCATGCCAGTGGCCGAGCACGAGGCGCGACAGGGCGGCGAACACGATGAAGATCACGATGCCCAGCAAGGACACCAGCAGCAGCGCCGCGAACATCATCGGGATCTCGGTGCGGAAGCTCGATTCGAGGATGCGCGAGGCCAGCCCCGTCTCCTTGCCCGCCGTACCGGCCGTGAACTCGGCCACCACCGCGCCGATCAGGCTCAGGCCGCCGGCGATCTTCAGGCCCGCCATGAAGTACGGCAGCGCGCTGGGCGCCAGCAGATAGCGGAAGGTCTGCCAGGGCGAGGCCTTGTACAGCTGGAACAGGTCGCGCAGGTTGCTGTCGGCGCTCTTCAGGCCGATGACGGTGTTCGACAGGATGGGGAAGAAGGCCACGATCCACGCGCACAGCAACAGCGCCGCGGTGGTGCTCGACACGTAGATCAGGATCAGCGGCGCGATCGCGATGATCGGCGTCACCTGCAGGATCACGGCGATCGGGAACAGGCCGATCTCCACCCACTTGAACAGCGCGAAGGCAATGGCCAGCAGCACGCCGCCGACGATGGCGGCGCCCAGCGCCAGCAGCGTGAGCTTCACCGTGAACCACAGCGCGCCCGAGAGCGAACCCCAGTTGTCGAACAGCGTGCGCAGGATGAGCGAGGGCGCGGGCAGGATGTAGTGCGGGATGTCGTTGGCACGCACCATCCATTCCCACACCAGCAGCAGCGCGGCGACGATGACGACCGGCACGACGATGCGCAGCGTGGCCTCGCGTCGGCGCAGCTTGTCTTCGTGCGCGCGCAGCGTCTCGGCGGACGGCGTGGCTTCGTTGGTGTCGAGGGGCATCACGGTTTCAATGGTCGATGTCGAGGCCATGGAGCGCTCCGTGCAGAGATTGCGAAACAGCCGTGCAGTGCGCGTTGTAGCGGCTGGAGGTGCGGAAGGCTTCTCCGCGCGGGTAGGGCTCGTCGATGGCGATCTCGTCGATCACGCGGCCCGGGCGCGCCGCCATCACGACGATGCGGTTCGACAGGTAGACCGACTCGTACACGCTGTGCGTGACGAACACGATCGAGAAGCGGTGCTCGCGCCAGATGGCCAAGAGGTCGTTGTTGAGCTTGATGCGCGTCATCTCGTCGAGCGCGGCAAAGGGCTCGTCCATGAGCAGCAGGCGCGGGTGCGTGACCAGCGCGCGCGCGATCGACACGCGCATCTTCATGCCGCCCGAGAGCTCGCGCGGGTACACGTCGGCAAAGCGCGAGAGGCCGACCAGCTCCAGCACGTGCTGCACCACCGGCGCGGCTTCGTCGCGGCTCATGCCCGCGAGCTTGAGCGGCAGCCAGACGTTGTCGAACACCTTGGTCCAGGGCATGAGCGTGGGCTCCTGGAACACGAAGCCCAGGTCGCGGTCGCTCTTGCTGTCCTTGGCGCTGCCGGTGTTGGCGCCCGACCATTGCATGTCGCCCGAGCTGATGCGGGTGAGCCCGGCGATCAGCCGCAGCGCGGTGCTCTTGCCGCAGCCCGAGGGGCCCAGGAAGCTGACGAAGTCGTGCTCGCCGATGTCGAGCGTCATGCCCTGCAGGGCGAGCGTGCCGTTGGCAAAACGCTTGCCGACGTTGCGCAGGCGGACCAGGGGCGGCGTGGATGGCGTGGTGCTTTCCATGGGACTCCTTGGCGTCAGCGCCATGCGGGAACGTTGGCCAGGCGCGAGAGCGGGAAGCGGTCGATCTCGTGCAGCAGCTCGACGAAGCGCTGGCCCACGTGGTCGAGCACCGCGGCGCCCTTTTCGGCGCTGGCGCGGGTGGCGTCGCCGGCGGCGCCGGCCGGGTTGATGTCGTGCATCTGCCAGCCGAGTTTGCCGCTGGGCGTGATCGACAGGAACTTGTTCTCGGCCGCCAGTTGCTCGGTCATGGAGCCGAAGTTCTGGAACTGATCCTTGCGCACGTAATCGGGCGTGAGGTGCAGCATCACCGAGCTCTCGAGGTCGCCGGCATGGATGCCGTGCTTGCCTTCGTGCGCGGTGAACAGGCCCTCGGGCAGGCCCAGCGTGTACCAGTTGGCGGCCACGACCATCATGTCGTGCTCTTCGCGCAGGTCGCGCGCCACGATGTCCATGACGCTCATCTGGCCGCCGTGGCTGTTGTAGAGCACCAGCTTGCGCACGCCGGCCTTGGCGACGCAGGCGCCGACGTCCTTCCACAGAGAGATCAGCGTGTTCGCCGACACCGTGAGCGTGCCCGGGTAGCGCGAGTGCTCGTTGCTCTTGCCGTAGGGCACGGTGGGCAGGAACAGCACCGGCAGGTCGTCGGGCAGGTAGGGCAGGCTGGCGCGCACCATGCCGTCGATGGTGGCGGTGTCGGTCGACATCGGCAAATGGGGGCCGTGCTGTTCGGTCGCCCCCACCGGCAGCACGGCGATCAGCCGTTCGCGGTCGAGGCGGGAGAACTCTTCACTGGTCAGGTCGGACCAGAAGCGGCTGCGCAAGGGGGGGTGATTCATCGGGGTGTACCTCGTGGCGGGCGGACGGGATGATGGGCTAAATTATCCATACGGTCAAAAAAGACTGGCTATCCGTGGATACCCGTTGATATTTATCAAGCAAACCGCATGCCATCAAATTTGCACGGACGGTCAAAAGTCGAGCCGTCCGGGCACCCGGCGCCCCGGGGTCACCAGCGCATGCGCAGCCCCAGTTGCCCCTGCACGCCGGTCTGCTCGGTGATGCCGATAGCGCTGGTGTAGGCCAGGCCGCCGTAGACCGACAGCGTCCGGTTCACCTGCCCGACGATGCCGCCGCCCACTTCGAGGGCGCTCGCGTTGCGGCGGTTGGCGACCCGGTCGCTCGGCCCGAAGTAGATCGCGTTGCTGCCGCTGAAGGTGTGCCACAGGTTGAGCTTCAGGTAGGGCTTCCAGACGCCGCCGCCCGCCTCGAAGCGGCCTTCGAGCCGCGCGCCCAGCCGGCCGGTGACGGCGTTGTCGCGCTCGAAGCGCACGCGCGCGAGGCCGTCGTCGAAGTCGTCGAGCGAACTGCGCTGCCAGATGAGCTGCACCTGCGGCTGCAGCGTGACGGTGTCGCTCAGCGCCAGCGGGTAGCCGGCCTCGAGCGATGCGGTCACGCTGGTGCCGTGCGGGCGGCCGCCGCGCCCCAGGGTGGAGCGCGCATCGGCCTTGTAGCGCGTGGCCAGCAGCACGGCGTCGCTGTACCAGCCGCTGCTCGCGATGCGCGTCCAGTAGGCACCCAGGCTGTAGCCCTCGACGGTGAGCCGGCCGGCCGCCGCGTTGGTGGCGCCGCCGGCCACGCCGCTCGCGTGGCCGCTGGCCCGCGTGTAGCCGCCCAGCACGCCGACGCGGTGGCGCCCGCCCGCACTGTCGGTGGCCGCCAGAAAGTCGTGGCCCAGCTGCAGGCCGCTCACGCTGCCGTCGAACTGCGGATTGGCATCGCCGCGCAGGCGCTGCCGCGTGCTTTCGCCGAACACGCGGCCCCACGAGGCCTGCCGGCCTTCACCGTCCGCGAGCAGCTGGGCGTCGCCCTGCCGGTCGTGGAAGGTGCCCAGCTGCGCCAGCCCGAGGCGGCGCACGGCGATCGGCAGGGCGCTGTACAGCGGCACCTCGGGCCGGTAGAGCTTGACCTGTTCCACCGTCGCCGGCGCGCCGGTCTCGGCGATCACCTCGGCGGCTTCTTCCAGCGAGCCCACCACGGTGCCGCCCACGAGGTAGCCGTTGTTGCGCAGGTACCAGTTGTCGCGGTGGCCGCCCGTCGCGCCGCCGCGGAACAGCCGGTAGTTGTAGGCACCGGCCTCCACCGCCTGGGTCAGCGAGAACGCGTGGTCGGCCGTGGTGCCGCCGTTGACGGCCTGCACCACCAGGATGCCGTCGGCCAGCGTGGGCGCGCCCAGGCCGCCGCGGTTCACCACGCGCAGGCCGGTGGACCCCGTGGCCGCGCCGCCGTCGATCACCAGCTTGTCCGAGGGCGCGTTGTCGCCCGCCAGCACGGTGTTGACCTGCAGCAGCGCGCCGCTGCCGCCCACGTAGTTGCCGCGCACCGTGAAGGCGCCGAAGCCGACGCCGTCGTTCGGGCCGGGCAGCAGCGTGCCCTGGTTCGTCACGTTGCCCGCGAAGGTGCCGGTGCCGGCCACGGTGGCGCCGGGCAACACCGCGATGACGGGGCTGGTCAGCGTGGCGGGCAGGGTGAAGCGGCCGGACTCGACGCGGATCGAATCCGAGAAGCTCGCGTCGGTCTGCCACGACCACGCGGTGCCGCGCATCGTCAGGTGCTGGAAGTTGCGGAAGGCGTTGTCGACCGTGCCGCTGCCTTCGAGAAAGGTGCTGGCCGTCTTGCCGACGCCGCCGTCGGCACCGCCCTTGATGACCGAGCCGGTCTGCAGGATCAGCGTGCCGTTGCCGAGCGCGCCCATGTAGATCGCGTCGGTGCTGGCGGTGCCGCCGTGGCCTTCGATGGTGCCGGCATTGACCAGCACGTCGTTGCCGTTCTGGCCGCGGTAGCCGTAGCCGTTGGCGCTCGAGAGCGTGGCGCCGGCCCGGTTCTCCACGCGCGAGAAGAAGGTGCCGCCCAGCGTGTTCGCATGCACCGCGTCGGCGCCGCCCGACGGCGAGTTGGCGCCCGTGGTGGCGATGCTGCCGGTGTTCACCAGCAGGTTGGCCACGAGGTTGCCGCCCTGCAGGTACACGCCCTTGGCCGAGGTGCCGATGGCCGAGATGCTGCCGTTGTTGAGCACCGTGTTGCCCGGGCCCAGCAGGGAGATGCCATGCGAACTGCCCCCGTGGTGACGATGCTGCCGTTGTTGGTGATGCGCGTGCGCGTGCTGCTGTTCGACGTCACCAGGATGCCCGTGGTGCCGCTGCTCGTGGTGCTCAGCGTGCCGTTGTTGGTCAGCGTGTTGTCGTTGCCCGTGGCGACCATCGCCGCGCGCGCCGAGCCCGAGCCGCCCGACACCGTGATGGTGCCGTTGTTGGTGATGGTGCTCGCATCGCGCACCAGCAGCGCCTGCGTGGCGTTGGTGGTCAGCGTGGCGCCGCTGTTCACGGTGATGGTGACGCCGGTGCTGCCCGGCGTGGCGATCACGCTGGGCGATACGGTCGTGGTGCCGTCGCAGACCACGGTGTCGCCGGTGACCGGCGTGGCGGTGGGGCCGCAGGCCGCGTGCGCGGCGCCGGCCAGCCCCGCCAGGGCGGCCGCAAGCCAGGGAAGGGGGGATGCCGGGTGACGGCGGGAAAATGGAAACCGGGGGCCTCGCTCCATGCGCATGTCGTCTGCTCCTTCTTGTTTTTCATGAGGCCGTGGGGGCCTGGAGCGGCGGATTATTCAGTGCAATTGCCCTTCTGGAAACCGACGAACTTCCGTACTCACCGGGTCGGTCCCGATGGCGCGCCGACTTGAATGCGGCCCTTGTTGAGCCTATAACTCAAGCATGGTCTCTTGCTCGTCGCAAGACGGAAAGGAGGCGCCGTGAAAAGACGCATCTATTGGCTGTTGCCGGACCTGGCGAGTGCCAGGCAGGCGATGCACGATCTGCTGCAGGCGCGTGTCGACATCGCGCACCTGCATTTCGCCGCACGCGAAGGCCAGGACATGGCCGGGCTCCATGCGGCCAACGTCTGGCAGACCTCCGACCTCGTTCACGCCGCCAAGACCGGCTGGGTGCTCGGCACCGCCTGCGGCGTGGTCGTCGGGCTGCTGGCCGCGCTGCTGTTCCCCGTGTTCGGCGACGAGCCCGAATGGGCCGTGGCCGTGGGCCTGGCGCTGCTGGGCGGCGTGGTGGGCGCATGGTCGGCCACCATGGTCGGCGTGTCGATTCCGAGCCCGCGGCTGGCGCGCTTCGAGAGCGCCATCGCGCAGGGCCAGGTCCTGTTGATGGTCGACCTGCCGCCGTCGCGCGTGCGCGAGGTCGAGGCGATGCTGGAGGCCACGCACCCCGAGGCCCGCTTCGAGGGCGAAGAGCCGCGGATCCCGGCAATCCGCTGAAGCCGCCGCGCATGCGACTCCCGGAACCCACGATGGCCACCCCAGGGAGCGCAGCACATGACCATCGCCGTCGTCCTGTTGCTCATCGTGGTGGCCTCGGTGGCGTTCCACGCCGTCAACCCGTGGTGGACGACGCCGCTGGCCTCCAACTGGCAGCGCATGGACGACACGCTGACCATCACGCTGCTCATCACGGGCCTGTTCTTCGTCGTCATCAACCTGTTCCTCGCCTACACCGTGGTGCGCTTTCGCCACCGCGAGGGGCGCCGCGTGGCGCCGCATGCGCCCGAGAGCCGCACGCTGGAGCGCTGGCTCATCGGCGGCACCACCGTCGGCATCATGGCGCTGCTGGCGCCCGGCCTCGTGGTGTACGCGAACTACGTGCGCACGCCGCATGACGCGCTCGTGCTCGAGGTGCTGGGCCAGCAGTGGCAGTGGCGCTTTCGCCTGCCGGGCGCGGACGGCAAGCTGGGCGCGACCGACGCGCGCTTCGTCAGCGCCGCCAACCCCTTCGGGCTCGACCCGGCCGACGCGGCGGGGCTGGACGACCTGCTGGTTCCCGGCGACGAGGTGCACCTGCCGATCGGCCAGCCGGTGCTGGTGCTGATGCGCTCGCACGACGTGCTGCACGACTTCTTCGTGCCGCCCATCCGTGCCCGCATGAACATCGTGCCGGGGCAGGTCAGCCGCTTCTGGTTCACGCCCACCGTCGCGGGCCGCTACGAGGCGCTGTGCGCGCAGCTGTGCGGCGTGGGCCATCCGAACATGCGCGGCTTCGTGGTGGTGGAGGACGCGGCGGCCTACGACGCGTGGCGCGCGGCGCTGCCGACCTTCGGCGCGATGCAGTTGGCGCAAGCGGCCAAGGCGGCGCAGGCTGCCCAGGCACCGGCCGGCGGTGGCGGCCGCGTCGACCAGGGCCGCGCGCTGGCCGACGCCAAGGGCTGCGTGGCCTGCCACACCATCGACGGCAGCGCGCGCGTCGGGCCGACCTGGAAGGGCCTGTACGGCAAGACCGAATCGATGGCCGACGGCAGCACCGCGCTGGTCGACGAGGCCTACCTGCGCAGCTTCATCCGCGACCCGCAGGCGCGCCATGTGAAGGGCTTCCCGCCGGTGATGCCGAAGATCGACCTGAGCGACGAGGAACTGGCCGCGCTGGTGGCCTACATCCAGAGTCTGGGCAGCCCGCCGGCGCAGGCTGCCACCGAACAGAAGGCCGCGCGATGACCGACGCTGCTGTGCTCACCCCCGACGACGAACACGACGACGGCGGCCACGCGGCGCCGCAGGGCTTCCTGCGCCGCTACGTCTGGAGCCAGGACCACAAGGTGATCGCCGTGCAGTACGCCTGCACCGCCATCGCGGTGGGCGTGGTCGGGCTGGTGCTGTCCAACCTGATGCGGCTGCAGCTCGGGTTTCCGGGCCAGTTCGAGTTCATCAACGCCGAGCGCTACTACCAGTTCGTGACCATGCACGGGATGATCATGGTGATCTACCTGCTCACGGCGCTGTTCCTGGGCGGCTTCGGCAACTACCTGATCCCGCTCATGGTGGGGGCGCGCGACATGGTGTTTCCCTACCTCAACATGCTGAGCTTCTGGGTCTACCTGCTGTCGGTGGTGGTGCTGATGGCCAGCTTCTTCGTCGCGGGCGGCCCCACCGGCGCGGGCTGGACGCTGTACCCGCCGCAGTCGATCCTGCCCGGCACGCCGGGCCACGGCGGCGGCATCGTGCTGATGCTGGTGTCGCTGCTGATCTTCATCGTGGCCACCACCATGGGCGGCCTGAACTACGCGACCACCGTGCTGCAGGCGCGCTGCCGGGGCATGACGCTGCTGCGCATGCCGCTCACGGTGTGGGGCATCTTCGTGGCCACGGTGCTGGCGCTGCTGGGTTTTCCGGCGCTGTTCGTCAGCGGCGTGATGCTGCTGCTGGACCGCACGGTGGGCACCAGCTTCTTCATGCCGGCGCTGGTGTCGATGGGGCAGCTGTCGGGCCACAAGGGCGGCAGCCCGCTGCTGTTCCAGCACCTGTTCTGGTTCTTCGGCCACCCCGAGGTCTACATCGTGGCGCTGCCGGCCTTCGGCATCGTGTCGGACCTGATCAGCGTGCACGCGCGCAAGCGCATCTTCGGCTACCGCACGATGGTGTGGGCCATCGTGGCGATCGGCGGGCTCAGCGTGGTGGTGTGGGCGCACCACATGTTCGTGAGCGGCATGAACCCGTACTTCGGCTTCTTCTTCGCCACCACCACGCTGGTCATCGCGGTGCCCACGGCGATCAAGGTCTACAACTGGCTGCTCACGCTGTGGCGCGGCGACATCCACCTGTCGGTGCCGATGCTGTTCGCGCTGGCCTTCGTGTGCACCTTCGTCATCGGCGGGCTCACGGGGCTGTTCCTGGGCAACGTGAGCGTGGACATTCCGCTGTCGGGCACCTACTTCGTGGTGGCGCACTTCCACATGGTGATGGGCGTGGCGCCGCTGTTGGTGGTGTTCGGCGGCATCTACCACTGGTTCCCCAAGATGACCGGGCGCATGCTGGACGACCGGATCGGCCGGCTGCATTTCTGGATCACCTTCCTGGGCACCTACGCGATCTATTTCCCGATGCACTATCTGGGCGTGCTGGGCATGCCCAGGCGCTACTACAACTTCGACGGCTACAAGTTCATCCCGCCGTCGGCCTTCAGCCTGAATGAATTCATCACCGTGGTGGCGCTGGTGGTCGGCGCGGCGCAGCTGCTCTTCATCGTCAACCTGGCCTGGAGCGCCTGGCGCGGCCGGCCGGCCGGCGCCAACCCGTGGCGCGCCGCTTCGCTCGAATGGCAGACACCCGAGACGCCGCCCGGCCACGGCAACTGGGGGCCGCGGCTGCCCGTGGCCTACCGCTGGGCCTACGCCTACGGCGTGCCGGGCGCGGCGGAAGACTTCATCGCGCAGAACGCGCCGCCGCAGGCCAGCGACGACGAGAGCGACGTGCCGGTGAGCGGCGCGCGGGGAGCACCGGCATGAACGCGGATGCCGCCCTGCGCCTGCGCGGCCTGCCCCGCGACGTGCGGCTGCGCGACGCGCACGCGAGCGCCGCGGGCATCGGCCTGTGGGTCTTCATGGGCGTGGTCACCGCGCTGTTCTCCCTGTTCACCGTCGCCTACGTGATGCGCATGAGCAGCGGCGACGCGGTCGCGCTCGCGCTGCCGTGGCAGCTGTGGCTCAGCTCGGCGCTGCTGGCGGCGGGCAGCGTGGCGCTGGAAGCCGCTTCGCGCCGCGTGGACCCGGCGCGCATGCGCCGCCTGCTGCTGGCCGGCGGCCTGTGCGCCGTGGGTTTCCTCGGCGTGCAGCTGTGGGCCTGGGCCGCGATGGCGCACGCGCAGGTGCTGCCGGCGGGCAACCCGTCGGGCAGCTTCTTCTATCTGCTGACCGCCATGCACGGGCTGCACCTGGCGGGCGGCCTGGTCGGGTGGGCGATGGCGGCGCGCGTCGCGTGGGCCGACCCCGCCCGGGCCGGATGGCGCATCGCGCTGTGCGCGCGCTACTGGCACTTCATGCTGGCCGTGTGGCTGGCGCTGTTCGCGCTGCTGGGGTGGGTGACGCCGGAGGTGGCGCGCGTCCTCTGCGGCACGGCGTGAGGAGGCTTCGCATGAACTCCAGCACCGCAACCCTCACCGGCTCCGCCGTCGCCGCGAGCGGCTGGCGTGGCCTGGTGGCCGACTGGTCGTCCGACCGCCAGGCCTTCCACGTCTCGTGGGGCAAGGCCATGATGTGGATCTTCCTGCTGAGCGACATCTTCATCTTCAGCTGCTTCCTCACGGGCTACATGACGGTGCGTGTCTCGACCACCGTGGCCTGGCCGAATCCGAGCGAGGTGTTCGCGCTGCACGTGGGTGGGGCCGACGTGCCGCTTTTGCTGATCGCGATCATGACCTTCGTGCTCATCAGCAGCAGCGGCACGATGGCGATGGCGGTCAACTTCGCCTACCGCGGCGACCGCGTGAACGCCGCCACGCTGATGCTCGTGACCGCCACCTTCGGCGAGCTCTTCGTGGGCATGCAGGCCTTCGAGTGGTCCAAGCTGATCCTCGAGGAGGGCGTGCGGCCCTGGGGCAACCCGATGGGCGCGGCGCAGTTCGGCGCGGCCTTTTTCATGATCACCGGCTTCCACGGGCTGCACGTGTCGGCCGGCGTGGTGCTGCTGTTCGCGGTGGCCTTCAAGCTCATCCGCGGCGACTACGACAAGGCCGGCAACTACCAGGTGGTCGAGATCGTGGGCCTGTACTGGCACTTCGTCGACCTGGTGTGGGTCTTCATCTTCGCGCTGTTCTATCTCTGGTGAGGACCATCATCATGAACACCACCCACGCCACCACCGGCCAGCAGCACCCGATCGGCCTGTACCTGAAGATCTGGGGGCTCCTGTTCGTGCTCAGCGCGATGTCGTACATGGTCGACTACTTCCATGTGCAGGGCTACCTGCGCTGGGGCCTGATCATCGTCTTCATGCTGCTGAAGGCCGGGCTGATCGTCGCGGTCTTCATGCACATGGCGTGGGAGCGGATGGCGCTGGTCTACGCGATCCTGCTGCCGCCGCTGTGCCTTTTGGTGCTGGTCGGGCTGATGGCGGCGGAGGCCGACCATACCTTCCTCGCGCGGCTGGCGTTCTTCCGCTGACGGGCCTGCTGCTCAGCGCCGCACCACGAAGCGCGTGATCACCGGTGGCGACTCGCCCAGGTGGAAGGCCAGGCGGCGTTCGCGCAGCGCCATGTCGGCGGCGGTGGCGCGGTTGAAGCGGCGCAGGTGGTCGGTCCACGACTCGTCCACGATCTGTTCCACGTAACGTTCGGGCTGCGCGATGTCGTGCAGCAGCTCCCAGCCGATGGCGCCCTGGCCCAGGCGCGCGCGCCGGGTCTGCTGCATCACGAGGTGGAAGGCCGCGGCGCGCGACGGGTCGATGAGGTATTCGACCGTGATCACCACGCGGCCGTCTTCCTGCGGCGCCTCGGCCGGCGGGCCGGCGGCCCAGCCGGCCTGGGCGGGGCGCACGTCGTCCTCGCCGCTCACGTCGGTCACCCAGCGCATGGCCGCGAGCATCAGCAGCGTGCCGCTCACGGCGGCGATGGCCAGGCTCAGCTTCAGCGACGTGACGGTGGCCACCTGGCCCCACAGCGCCGCGCCGATCGCGCTCGCGCCCATGATCGCCATCTGGTAGGTCGACATGCCGCGCGCGCGCACCCAGTCGGGCAGCGCCAGCTGGGCCGACACCGACAGCGAGTTGGCCACCGTGATCCACGCCATGCCGCCGAAGAACATCGCCGGCACCGCGACCCAGGCGTTGGGCGCCACGGCCATCACGGCGGTGGCGGCCGACTGCAGCATGGCGCCGCGCAGCACCAGCTGGTCGCGCCCCAGCGCCTGGCGCAGCCGCGGCAGGAAGAGCACCGCGATGATCGCGCCCGTGCCCATGGCGGCCAGCAGCAACGTGAAGGTGCCGGCGCCGCCGCCCTGGAGGTTGCGCGCCAGGAGCGGCAGCAGCGCCAGCAGCGCGGTCGAGTGGAAGAAGAACAGCGACACGCGCGTGAGCACCGCGCGCATGCGCTGCGACTGGCGCACGAACTGCACGCCCACGCGCATCGCGCTGATGAGCTTCTCGCGCCCCAGCGGGTTGGGCGTGTGCTCGCGGCGCCAGCGCAGCACCACGAAGCCCGAGGCCACCGACAGCACCGCGTTGAGCGCGAACACCCACACGCTGCCCGCGCTGGCGATCAGCATGCCGGCCGTGAGCGGGCCGACGATGCGCGAAGCGTTCATGGCGATGCCGTTCAGGCCCAGGGCCGCCGGCAGTTGTTGGCGCGGAACGAGCTCGGGCACGATGGCCGAGAACACCGGCCAGCGCAGGGCCAGCCCGATGCCGTTGGCGAAGGTGAGCGCCAGCAGGAGCGGCGCGGTCATCACGTCGAGCGCGATGGCGGCGCACAGCACCACGGCGGTGCCGGCCAGCCAGAACTGCGTGGCCACCAGCCAGCGCCGGCGATCGAGGATGTCGGCCAGCGCGCCGCTGGGCAGGCCGAGCAGGAACACCGGCAGGGTGGAGGCCGACTGCACCAGCGCGACCCAGATCGGCGAGGTGGTCAGCGAGGTCATCATCCACGCCGCCGCCACATCGTTCATCCACATGCAGATGTTGGCGATGAGCCAGGTGCTCCACAGCATGCGGAACACGGGGAGCTTCAGGGGCTCGAGCGCCGCGAGGTTCGAGGGCTGCGGCCGGGCCGGCGGGAGGGGTGTCTCTTCGGGGGATATGGGCGGCATGTCGCGCTATTGTGGCGCGAGGCGGCGCGCCTAGCCCCGGTCGCTGCGTGCGAGACGGTGTTCCAGGCGGCGCAGCAAGGTCGTGAGCACCAGCGTCATCACCCAGTACACCACCGAGATCGCCAGGTACGGCTCCCAGTAGCGCGCATAGGCGCCGGCCACGGTGCGCGCGGCGTAGGCCAGTTCGGCCAGGCCGATGGCCGACACCAGCGAGGTGTCCTTGAGCAGCGCGATCGCGTTGTTGCCCAGCGGCGGCAGCATGCGGCGAAAGGCCTGCGGCAGCACCACGTAGCGCATCACCTGCGCCGGGCTCAGGCCCAGCGAACGGCCGGCGTCGAACTGCCCGCGCGAGATCGACTGGATGCCGGCGCGGAACACTTCGGAGATGTAGGCCGCCGAGTTCAGCGTGAGCGCGACCACGCCGGAGATGAGGGCGCCGTGCTCCTGCTTGAGCGTGCGCGCCAGCTCGCCGTCGATCAGGATGCCCGTGCTCGGGTGGATGAACACCGGCATCACCGCGAAGTGGATGAGCAGGATCTGCACGAACAGCGGCGTGCCCCGGAAGAAGCTCACGTACACCGTGGCGGGCCAGCGCAGGAACACGCGCGTAAGCCAGGTCCACGGCGCATGGCGCGCCTGCGCCAGCCGCGCCAGCGCCAGGCACAGGCCCCAGCTGGCGCCCAGCAGCACGCAGACCACGGTCATGCGCAGCGTCATCCAGGCGCCCTGCCAGAACAGGTCCTTGTATTCCACGAGGATGTCCCAGCGGAACCATCCGAAAAGCAGCACTGGTTGTTCCATGCTTGCGTCCTCAACTCTCTGTCTATCTGTCGGTCAGCGGAAAAACGAAACGGCCGCGTGAGGGCGGCCGTGTTCAGGAAAATGCCGTGCGGCTCAGCGCACGTTCGGGTCCTTGTTGAACCACTTCTTGTAGATCGTCACGTAGCTGCCGTCGGCGCGGATGGCCGCCAGGCCGGCCGACAGCTTGTCGAGCAGCGCCTTGTCGCCCTTCTTCACGACGATGCCGAAGCCTTCTTCGGGGAAGGACTTGTCGTCCAGCGTCTTCAGCTCGGGGTGCTGTGCCACGCGGTAGGCGATCACGCCGTTGTCGCCCATGGCGGCATCGACGCCGCCGCCGGCCAGCTCGGAAATGATGAGCGGCGTGCTCTCGAAGCGGCGGATGTTGGGGCTGGTCTTGCCGAACTCGCGCGAGGCGATGTCGTCGGCGGTGGAGGCGCTGACCACGGCGATCTTCTTGCCCGTGAGGTCCTTCAGCGAGGCCACGGTGCTGTTCTTCGGCAGCGCGATCAGCTGGCGCGCCGCGAAGTACGGCGGCGTGAAGTCGTAGCTCTGCTTGCGCTTCTCGTTGATGGTGACGCCCGAGATCACGAGGTCGACGTCGCCGTTGTTCAGCGCGCCGAAGATGCCGGTGAAGGGCGTGTTGACGATCTTGATCTTCAGGCCCTGCTGCTTGGCGATGGCATTGATGATGTCGATGTCGAAGCCGACGATCTGCTTGTCCTTGTTCTCGAAGGCAAACGGCGCGTAGGTGGCGCTGGAGGCCACGGTGAGTTCGCGGTTCTGGGCCTGGGCACCGAAGGCGAGCGTGGCGGCAGCGAGGCCGAGGGCCAGGGCGCGGCGTAGAGAGTTCATTCGGGGTCCTTGTGTCTTTGCCGCCCGGCGGGAAGCGGTGGGCGAGCATTTTAGGCGGTCGCTATCGGGACCCCTTGCCGCCTACCGGGCGAACAGGAAGTAGAGCGCGACCGCCACCACGGCCACGACGGCGATCACCTTGCCCGCGCGGGGCGAGCCGGAGGCGCCAGTGGAACTCCACGTCACGCTGCGGGAGCGCACGGTCTTCGTGCGCCCGCCGCTGCTGCGCTCCGTGCGGACGAGCGCGTCGGCCACGACCTGCCGGCCTTCCGGCGAGACCGCGGACATCGGCGTGGCGAGCATCTGCAACTGCGCGGGCGTCAGCACGCCGGTGCGCACGGCCCAGGCGAGCGTGGCGGCCGGCGAGGCGGGCGCCGCCCATTCGGGTTCCTGGGCGGGCAGCAGGCTGAAGGCCTGTGCGTGCTGCGCAGGATCGATCAACTGCAGCGCCTGCAGTTGATCGAGGGCGCTCTCGGTCACGCCGTCTTCTAGGCGGTTCGCCATGAGGCTGATCTCGAGCAGCACCCAGGCCGGCGCCTGGCCGCTGACCATGGCCACCGCATTCGCCACGGTGCGGTGCGCCTCGTCTTGCGCGCCGGGGGCGGCGCGGGCGCGCAGGCCGGGCAGCGACTCCGGCGCGACGATGCCCTTGGCGGCCGCCCAGCCCAGCGCTTCGCTCGGGGTGCGCAGCGCGGTGTTCGGCAGGTCGGGGTGCGCGAGCGCCTGCGCGTGTTCCGCGTCGGTCAGCAGGCCCAAGGTGTGCAGGTGCGACAGGGCCCGTGGGCCAGCTTCTTCGGGATTCATGGGGCCCAGTGTCCCAGAGGTCTTGCGAAGGGCCGCGACGCCAGCCCGGCGCTCCCATCGTGTGCGTTACTTCTCGGTGCACGTCCAAATTTGGGCATCGAATCGATACACAACGCATCAATTAGTTAACACATATAACAATGAGGAACTATTAAAAGCAATTGCTCAGGGAAGAAGGTATGCCATTGGTTTTGGGCGTCATGGGGCTCCCTCAGGTCGAGGTCGAGCTGCTGCGGATCATCGTTCGCCTCAGTTCCAATCTCCGGTCGTTGTGGACGGTCAGCGAGTCGCAGCCCTGCGACCTGTTGCTGGTGGACGGCGATGCGCCGGCCGCCGAGCGGCAGACACCGGCCGCGCGCTTCGTGGTGCCGATGGTGGCGCGCGGCGAGGCCGTGGCCGCCGCGCCCGTGCGCCGCACGCTGGCGCGTCCCATCTACGCGGAAGAGCTGGTCGCGTTGCTCAACCAGGTCGCGCCGAGCGGGGCCTCGGGCGACGCGGCACGCGCCATGGTGCGCTCGATCCGCGCGCGCGCTTCGCTGATCCGCTGGCCCTCGCAGGTGACCCTGCAGCGCCATCCGATCTACGTGCGGCTGGCCGCTGCCCTGTCGAAGAGCGCGCAATCGGCCGAAAGCCTCAGCGTGCTGGGCCGCATCGACGTGCAGGAGTGCAGCACCTTCCTCGGCCTGCTGGAGGAAGAAGGCGCGCTGACCTGGTCGGAGGAAGCCCGCGCGCCGCGCCCCTCGGGGGCCAGTGCCGGCGCCGAGGCCGCGCAGCACAAGCGCGGCCTGCTCTCGCGCATCCGCCGACGCCTCGGGCTGGCCTGAGCGGGGCGCCGGCATGAGGGATTTCAAGCTCGTCTTCACGGGCCCGATGGGCGTGGGCAAAACCACGGCCATCGCAGCCATCAGCGAGACCGCGCCGATCGCCACCGAGGTTGCGAACGCCGACACCTCGGTCGCCAAGGCCACCACCACGGTGGGGCTCGACTTCGGCCAGGTGACGCTGGACAACGGCGACCGGCTGCGCCTGTACGGCACGCCGGGCCAGAGCCGCTTCGACTTCATGTGGAAGATCCTGGTGCGCGACGCGCTGGGCCTGGCGATCCTGCTGGACAACAGCCGCCCCGACCCGATGGCCGACCTGGCCCAGTACCTGGACGGCTTCGCCGGCGCGCTCGAGCGCATGCCCTGCGCCGTGGGCGTGAGCCGCCTGCCGTCGCACCCCACCCCCACGCTCGACGACTACGCGCAGGCGCTGGCGGCGCGCGGGCTGGTGCTGCCGCTGCTGGCGGTCGATCCGCGCCGCAAGGACGACGTGGTCGCGCTGATCGAGACGCTGCTGATGCAGATCGAAGTGCTCGACGAGGAGGCCGCGCCATGAAGATTCCCCACGCCCTGAAGCTGCGCGCCGCAGTGGAGGCCCGCCGCGTGCTCGACGAAGTGAGCGGCGTCGCCTCGGTGGTGGTGGCCACGCCCGACGGCTTCGAGATCGCCAGCGTCGCCCGGCGCGACGTCGAGCCCGCGCGCATCGCCGCCATGGCCAGCTCGATCGCCGCCATCGGCGCCGTGGTGTCGCAGGAGGCCGGCCTGGGCCGCTGCACCTGCATCACGGTCGCGACCGACAACGGCTTCGCACTCGTCAGCCCGGTGCACAGCGGCGAGACCTCGCTGGTGGTGAACGTGATCGCCGACGCCGACGCGGTGCTCGCGCAGGCGATGTACCGCACGGCGGCCTGCGTGCGGGCGCTCGAGGCGCCGCAGCCCTAGGTTCTGGCTACGAATTCACGGGCGGAGACGGATTGGCATGCGACGTCTCCACCCTCTTTTTTCATTCGCATGAATTTCACTCACAGGACTTACTGACATGGCCTCGATCCAGACCAGCCTCGACTCCCTCCTGACCGCCGACGGCGCCCTGTGCGCTGCCGTGGTCGACTCCGCCAGCGGCATGATGCTGGGCGCCGCCGGCTCCGGCGTGGACCTCGAAGTGGCCGCCGCCGGCAACACCGAAGTGATGCGTGCCAAGCTCAAGACGATGCGCGCGCTGGGCCTGAGCGACACCATCGAAGACATCCTGATCACGCTGGGCAAGCAGTACCACCTGCTGCGCCCGATGGCGCAGAAGGAAGGCGTGTTCATCTACTTCGTGCTCGACAAGGCGAAGTCGAACCTGGCGCTGGCCCGCCGCAAGCTGCAGGACGTCGAGAAGGACATCACCTTCTAATCCATCCGCCAAGGCGCATCGCCGTCGGGCCGGCTCCCTCGCGGGAGGCGGCCCTTTTCTTTTTTGGGGGCGGCTACTTCGCCAGGTGCCCCAGCGGCAGCGCGCTGTTGGCCTTCACCTCGCCCAGCGAGAAGCTGGTGTGCAGGTCTTTCACGTTCGGCAGGTTCATGAGGTTCTGCCGCGCGAAGGCCGAGAAACCGTTCAGGTCCTGCGCCACCACCTGCAACTCGAAGGTGCCGGTGCCGCTGATGTAGTGGCAGGCCACCACCTCGGGCATCTTGCGGATCGCGTCCTCGAGCTTGCGCGTGGCTTCGTGGGTGACGCGCTCGGTGTCCACGCGCACGAAAGCGAGCACGCCCAGCCCGATCTTGTGGCGGTCGATCTCGGCGCGGTAGCCCTTGATGAAGCCGGCGTCTTCCAGCGCCCGCACGCGGCGCCAGCAGGGCGCCGCCGACAGGCCCACGCGCTGCGCCAACTCGGCGTTCGTGAGGCGGCCATCGGTCTGCAGTTCTTGCAGGATAGCGAGGTCGAACTTGTCAATGCTTTCCATAGGGGTGGATGTTAAGCAAGATTCTTTCTGAAAGTCGTTTTTCCGAGGCAAAAAACGCAAACACCTGTCGCAGACCCCGGCATACACTTTGCGTCACCATGGGCTTGCGCCCTACCGGGCACAGACCCACACCCCTCAGCCAGGCCCACAAAGCCCTGCCAATACGGAGACAGAGAACATGAACGCCCCGCTGCCCGAGCACATTCGCCGCGCGCTAGAAACCGTCACGCTCGACGACAAATACAGCCTCGATTACGGGCGCGCCTTCATGAGCGGGGTGCAGGCCCTGGTCAAGCTGCCGATGCTGCAGCGCCTGCGCGACAAGCAGGTCGGCAAGAACACCGCCGGTTTCATCAGCGGCTACCGCGGCTCCCCGCTCGGCGGCTACGACCAGGCGCTGTGGAAGGCCAGCAAGTTCCTCAAGGAACAGAACATCGTCTTCCAGCCCGGCGTGAACGAAGAGCTCGCGGCCACGGCGCTGTGGGGCACGCAGCAGTTGGGCTTCTCGCCCCAGGGCACCAACAAGTTCGACGGCGTCTTCGGCATCTGGTACGGCAAGGGCCCGGGCGTGGACCGCTGCTCCGACGTCTTCAAGCACGCCAACATGGCCGGCACCACCGCCTGGGGCGGCGTGATCGCGGTGGCCGGCGACGACCACATCTCCAAGAGCAGCACGGCCGCGCACCAGAGCGACCACATCTTCAAGGCCTGCGGCACGCCGGTGTTCTTCCCGGCCAACGTGCAGGAAATCCTGGACCTGGGCATCCACGCCTTCGCGCTGAGCCGTTTCTCGGGCGTGTGGTCGGGCATGAAGACGATCCAGGAAATCGTCGAGTCCAGCGCCACGGCCATGATCGACCCCGAGCGCGTCGACATCGTCATCCCGACCGACTTCGAGATGCCGCCCGGCGGCCTGCACATCCGCTGGCCCGACCATGCGCTGGAGCAGGAAGCCCGGCTCATGCACTACAAGTGGTACGCCGCGCTGGCCTACATCCGCGCCAACCGCTTGAACCACAACGTGATCGAAGGCCCGAACGACCGCTTCGGCATCATGGCCAGCGGCAAGGCCTACAACGACACGCGCCAGGCGCTCATCGACCTGGGCCTGGACGACGCGGCCTGCCGACAGCTGGGCATCCGCCTGCACAAGGTGGGCGTGGTGTGGCCGCTCGAAGCGCAGCTCACGCGCGAATTCGCCACCGGCCTGCAGGAAATCCTGGTGGTCGAGGAGAAGCGCCAGGTCATCGAATACCAGCTCAAGGAAGAGCTCTACAACTGGCGCTCCGACGTGCGCCCCAACGTGGTCGGCAAGTTCGACGAAGGCGCGAGCTCCACGGACGACGGTTACTCCGGCGGCGAATGGTCGATGCCCAACCCGACCTCGCACACGCTGCTGCGCGCCAACGCCGACCTGAACCCGGCGCTCATCGCCAAGGCCATCGCCGCGCGCCTCAAGAAGACCGGCCTGCTGGCCGCCGCCGGCGCCGACATGGCCGCCCGCATCGACGCGCAACTCGCCATCCTCGAGGCCAAGGAGCGCGCGATGGTGGTGCAGCAGGCCTCCACCAGCGTGGCCGACGCCACGCGCCAGCCCTGGTTCTGCTCGGGCTGCCCGCACAACACCAGCACCGTCGTGCCCGAAGGTTCGCGCGCGATGGGCGGCATCGGCTGCCACTTCATGGCGACCTGGATGGACCGCTCCACCATCGGCTTCACGCAGATGGGTGGCGAGGGCGTGCCATGGGTGGGCCAGCAGCCCTTCACGACCGACCAGCACATCTTCGCGAACCTGGGCGACGGCACGTACTTCCACAGCGGCCTGCTGGCGATTCGCCAGAGCATCGCGGCGGGCGTGAACATCACCTACAAGATCCTCTACAACGACGCGGTCGCCATGACCGGCGGCCAGACCGTGGGCGAACGCCCCGAGGGCCACTCGGTGCTGCAGATTGCAGAAAGCCTGCACGCCGAGGGCACGAAGAAGGTCGTGATCGTCACCGACGAGCCCGAGAAGTACGAGGGCGTGAACATCCCCGGCGACCACGTGCAGGTGAAGCACCGCGACCTGCTCGACGACATCCAGCGCGAGTTCCGCGCCATGGCCGGCACCACGGCCATCATCTACGACCAGACCTGCGCCACCGAGAAGCGCCGCCGCCGCAAGCGCGGCACGGCCGTCGATCCGGCCAAGCGCGTGGTCATCAACGAGCTGGTCTGCGAAGGCTGCGGCGACTGCAGCGTGCAGAGCAATTGCCTCTCGGTGGAGCCGCTGGAAACCGAATTCGGCCGCAAGCGCACCATCAACCAGAGCAGCTGCAACAAGGACATGAGCTGCCTGAAGGGCTTCTGCCCGAGCTTCGTGACCGTCGAGGGCGGCCAGCTCAAGAAGAAGGGCAAGAACAAGGCGGCCACGCCGGCCGAGTTCGGCCTGCTGGCCGAGCCCGCCATTCCGTCGCTCGCGGGCGGCAAGGTCTGGGGCGTGGTGGTCGCCGGCGTCGGCGGCACGGGTGTGATCACCATCGGCCAGCTGCTGGGCATGGCCGCGCACATCGAGGCCAAGGGCATCGTCACGCAGGACGCGGCGGGCCTGGCGCAAAAGGGCGGCGCCACCTGGAGCCACGTGCTCATCGGCGACACGCAGGACGACATCCGCACCACCCGCGTGGGCACCGCGGCGGCCGACCTGATCCTGGCCTGCGACCCGCTGGTGACGATCAACGCCGAGACCATGGCGCGCATGCGCGAAGGGCGCACGCACGTGGCGCTCAACAGCCACAGCGCGCCCACTGCCGCCTTCGTGCGCAACGCCAACTGGCAGAACCCCGAAGACGCCTGCGCCGCTGAAATTGCGCGCGCCGTGGGCATCGACGGCCTGGGCGCCTTCGACGCCGATGCCGCCGCCACCGCGCTGATGGGCGACACCATCTACGTCAACCCGATGATCCTGGGCTACGCCTGGCAAAAGGGCTGGGTGCCGCTGGCGCACGAGTCGCTGATGCGCGCCATCGAGCTGAACGCCGTGGCCATCGAGAACAACAAGACCGCCTTCGAGTGGGGCCGCCAGGCCGCCGTGCGTCCCGATGAGCTGCAAAAGCGGGTGCGCCCGGGCCAGGTCATCGAGTTCAAGAAGCGCGAGACGGTCGAGGCGCTCGTCGCTCGCCGCGCCGAGTTCCTGACCGGCTACCAGAACGCCGCCTACGCCGAGGAATACAAGGCCTTCGTCGGCCGCGTGCAGCAGGTCGAGTCGGCCGTCGGCAAGAGCACGGGCCTGGCCGAAACGGTGGCGCGCTACCTGTTCAAGCTCATGGCTTACAAGGACGAGTACGAAGTCGCCCGCCTGCACACCGACCGCACCTTCCTGGACCGCGTCGAGGGCATGTTCGAGGGCGACTACAAGCTCAACTACCACCTGGCGCCGCCGCTCATGGCCAAGAAGAACACCAAGGGCCAGCTGCAGAAGCAGAAGTTCGGCCCCTGGATGCTCACGGGCTTCCGCTTCCTGGCGAAGCTCAAGGGCCTGCGCGGCACGGCGCTCGATGTCTTCGGCCGCACCGAAGAGCGCAAGACCGAGCGCGCCCTCATCGGCGAATACCGCGCCAGCATCGAGGAAGTGCTCAAGGGCCTGCGCGCCGACAACCACGCGCTGGCGCTGGAGATCGCGAGCCTGCCCGAGCAGATCCGCGGCTACGGCCACGTCAAGGAGCGCAACCTCGCGGCGGCCCGCACCCGCTGGACCGAGCTGATGGGCAAGTGGCGCAACCCCCAGGCGCAGCGCGCAGCGGCCTGATCCGACAGGCCCGTTTCCCCTGACAAAGAGCGCCCCTGCGGCGCTCTTTGCTATTTAAACGATAGCTGAAAGCCCTCGGGGGTGCGCCGGATAAGGGCGCGAAACGGCCATCCGCGCCGAATACAATGCCCGACTGCGCGCGGCCTCCCCCGCCGAGCCTTTGACTTGCGGCCCGCATCCCTCGTGGGCGCGGAACCGCGGGCCCGGCCCGCGCATCTGAAGTCTTTTTCTTCTCTCTTCCCTCTGCTGGAGACTCTCTTGTTCATTTCCTCTGCTTTCGCTCAAACCGCGCCCGCAGCCGCCGGTGGTGGCGACATGTTGTCTTCGCTGGGCAGCATGCTGCCGCTGGTGCTGATGTTCGTGGTGCTGTATTTCGTCATGATCCGCCCGCAAATGAAGCGCCAGAAAGAGGCCCGCGCCATGATCGAAGCCCTGGCCAAGGGTGACGAAGTCGCCACGGCCGGCGGCGTGCTCGGCAAGATCACCTCGCTGAACGACCAGTACCTCGGCCTGGAAATCGCCAACGGCGTCGAGATCAAGATCCAGCGCAGCGCGGTGGTCCAGGTGCTGCCCAAGGGCGCCGTCAAGCAATAAAAGCGTGAGCTGAACCTTGCGCTTCAGGGCGCAGGGCCCCAAGTCACGCCGTGTTCCATTTCTGAAACGCTTGTGAAAAGCGCCTTCTCATGAACCGTTACCCGGTCTGGAAGTACACGATCATCGTGATCGTGCTGCTCGTGGGGCTCATCTACGCCCTGCCCAATTTCTTCGGCGAGGCACCCGCGGTGCAGGTGTCCGCGGCCAAGACGACCGTCAAGGTCGATGCCGCCACCCAGACCCGGGTCGAGGAGGCGCTGAAGGCGGCCGGCCTGACGCCCGACCTGGTGACGATGGACGCCGGCTCGCTGCGCGCCCGCTTCACCACCACCGACGACCAGCTCAAGGCGCGCGACGTCGTGCAGCGCGCCCTGGTGCCCGACGCCAGCGACCCGCCCTACACGGTGGCACTGAACCTGCTGTCGCGTTCGCCCAAGTGGCTCACGTCGCTGCATGCGTTCCCGATGTACCTGGGCCTGGACCTGCGCGGCGGCGTCGACTTCCTGCTGCAGGTCGACATGAAGGGCGCCATCGACAAGAAGGCCGAATCGTTCGCGAGCGACCTGCGCACCACCTTCCGCGACAAGAGCATCCGCGGCACCCAGGTCAGCCGCAACGGCCAGACCGTCGAGGTGACCTTCCGCGACGCGGCCTCGCTGGAGACCGCCAAGCGCCTGATCGTGGACCAGTTCCCCGACCTCAGCACCACCGACACGCAAGACGGCACCAACTGGCGCCTGACCGCCACCATCAAGCCCGAGGCGGCCCGCCGCCTGCAGGACGCCGCGCTCAAGCAGAACATCACGACCCTGCACAACCGGATCAACGAACTCGGCGTCGCCGAGCCGGTGATCCAGCAGCAGGGCCTGGACCGCATCGTCGTGCAGCTGCCCGGCGTGCAGGACACGGCCAAGGCCAAGGAAATCCTGGGCCGCACCGCCACGCTCGAAATGCGCATGGTCGACGAAAGCTCCGAAGGCCGCGCGGCCGAGCTGAGCGGCGCGCCCGTGCCCTTCGGCTCCGAGAAATTCCTCGACCGCGGTGGCCGCCCGGTGATCGTGAAGAAGCAGGTGCTCGTCACCGGCGAGAACCTCACCGACGCCCAGCCCGGCTTCGACCAGCAGAGCAACCAGCCCAAGGTCGACCTGACCATGGACGCCAAGGGCGGTCGCATCATGCGCGACGTCAGCCGCGAGAACTACAAGAAGCGCATGGCCATGCTGATCTTCGAGAAGGGCAAGGGCGAAGTGCTCACGGCCCCGTCGATCAACGGCGAACTGGGCAACCGCTTCCAGGTCTCGGGTTCGATGACGGTGGCCGAAGCCAGCGACCTGGCCCTGCTGCTGCGCGCCGGCTCGCTGGCCGCGCCCATGGAGATCATCCAGGAGCGCACGATCGGCCCGACGCTCGGCGCCGACAACATCGAAAAAGGCTTCAAGAGCGTGATGTACGGCTTCCTGGCCATCATGGTCTTCATGTGTGCCTACTACGCGCTGTTCGGCCTGTTCTCGTCGATCGCGCTGGCCGTGAACCTGATGCTGCTGGTCGCCATTCTCTCGATGCTGCAGGCCACGCTCACGCTGCCCGGCATCGCGGCCATGGCGCTCGCCATCGGCGTGGCCATCGACTCCAACGTGCTGATCAACGAACGTGTGCGCGAAGAATTGCGCAACGGCGCCTCGCCGCAGGCCGCCATCCACGCGGGCTACGACCGCGCCTGGGGCACGATTCTCGATTCGAACGTGACCACGCTGATCGCGGGCATCGCGCTGCTGGCCTTCGGCTCGGGCCCGGTGCGCGGCTTCGCGGTGGTGCACTGCATCGGCATCGTCACCTCGATGTTCTCCGCCGTGTTCTTCTCGCGTGGCCTCGTGAACTTCTGGTACGGCCAGAAGAAGAAGCTCAAGTCTGTGTCGATCGGCACCGTCTGGCGGCCCAAGACCGACGGCACGGCCGTGGTCGACACCAAGTAACGGCCGAGGACCATCGCCATGGAATTCTTCCGCATCCACAAGACCATCCCGTTCATGCGCCATGCCCTGGTGCTGAACATCATTTCCTTCGCAACCTTTGCGCTGGCGCTGTTCTTCCTGTTCCACCGCGGGCTGCACCTGTCGGTGGAGTTCACCGGCGGCACGGTGATGGAAGTGGCCTACGAGCAATCGGCCGACATCGGCAAGGTGCGAGAGGCCGTCACCAAGCTCGGCTATCCCGAAGTGCAGGTGCAGAACTACGGCACCTCGCGCGACGTGCAGATCCGCCTGCCCACCCAGAAGGGCATGAGCTCCGACCAGCAGAGCGCGCAGGTCATGCAGGCGCTGAAGTCGGTCGACCCGTCGGCCACGCAGCGCGGCATCGAGGTCGTCGGGCCACAGGTCGGCGACGAGCTGACCTCCAACGGCATCAAGGCGCTGGCCATGGTGGTGATCGGCATCATGATCTACCTGGCGTTCCGCTTCGAGTGGAAGTTCGCGCTGTCCACCGTGCTGGCCAACCTGCACGACGTGGTGATCATCCTGGGCTTCTTCGCCTTCTTCCAGTGGGAGTTCTCGCTGGCGGTGCTGGCGGCGGTGCTCGCGGTGCTGGGCTACTCGGTGAACGAGTCGGTCGTGATCTTCGACCGCGTGCGCGAGAACTTCCGTCGTTACCGCAAGATGACGACCACCGAAGTCATCGACAACGCGATCACCTCGACCATCAGCCGCACGATCATCACCCACGGCTCCACGCAGCTCGTGGTGCTGTCGATGTTCTTCTTCGGCGGCCCCACGCTGCATTACTTTGCGCTGGCGCTGACCATCGGCATCTGCTTCGGCATCTACTCGTCGTGCTTCGTGGCCGCCGCGATCGCGATGTGGCTGGGCGTGAAGCGTGAAGACCTGATCAAGGGCCCGCCGGTCAAGCGCGACGGCGACTCCGGCGGCGACGACCCGAACGCCGGCGCCGTCGTCTGAGGGATACTTCGGCGCCAGCTTCGCGTCACCCGCACTTGTGCGGTGGCGCATCCCGATGCAAGCTCGGGGCTGTCGCCGATGAACCGTTCTCTCCGGCCTTTCCGATCCATCAATGAGCACTGCGCGGTCCGCTTCTTCCCTGCAGCTCGCACGCGAGGCGCGTGAGCGTTTCGTGGCGGCCACGGAAGGTGCGATCGCTCCGCTGGCCCAGGCCATCCGCGACCGGCTGACCGCGGTGGCCTCCGATGTCGGCAGCGCGCGCACCATGCAGGAAAGCCGCGACGACCTCGTGGCGTTCCAGGGCCATGCCTCGCAGTGGGTGTCGCTGGCGCAGACCGGCTGGCGCAAGGCGCTGGGCACGGGCCCGGCGGGCGGCACCTCGTCGGCCCCCGCGGCGCTGCGGCTGGAACTCATCGGCGACGAGGTGGTCGAGAGCAACATCCTCGCCTCGCGCCTGGCACAGACCATCCACGACAAGGCCAGCTTCGAGCTCAGCGACCTGCGCCTGCGCATCCAGCACCTCGAAGGCACGCACGAGCTCGATGCCCGGGACGTGCTGAAACCCGAGACCCTGGCCAAGCTGCTGGTGGAACAGTGGCTGGCCGCCGGCCTGAGCCGCGAGGCCTGGGGCCGCGTGCAGGGCACGGCGCAGCAGGCGCTGGCGGACGTGGTCGTGAAGGCCTACGAAAGCGCCAACGCCTTCCTGATCGCGCAGGGCGTGATGCCCGAAATCGACCTCAAGAGCTTCGTGCGCCGCACGGGCGATTCGGGCGGCGGCCCGTCCTCCATGGGCATGCCGGTGTCGTCAAGCATGCCGATGGGGCAGGGCTCGCCGGCAGGTGCGGCCGTGCCGCACGGCCAGCAGCCATCGCAGCCGCAGCGTCCGGGCTTCGCTTTCCAGGCCTCGCATGCGGCGTCCGTGCCGTCGTCGGGGCCGGCCTCCAGTTCGATGATGGGCAGCTCGCCGCTCGCCTTCGCGCGGCAGCGCGCGCAGACCGCGCTGCTGAGCCTCAAGCGCTTTGTCGCCGCGCGCATCGGCGGCGAGGCCGGCGCCTCGCAACCGGGCGGAGGCACGACCGGCACCGGCGGCGGCGTGGCCGCGCCCCGCGTGTTTTCACGCACCTTTGCCGGCGCCATCGCCGATGCCGAGGTCGCCTACCGCATGGCGGCCACGCAGTACATCGACGGCGGTGGCGAGCAGGCCACGTTGATCCAGCAGACCGCGGTCGACCTGCGCCGGCGCACCGCCGAGCTCAAGAAGCGCGCGCCCACCACGGCCGACAAGGCCACGGTCGAGATCGTGGCGCTGATGTTCCAGGCCATCCTCGCGGAAGAGCGCATCCCGTTCTCCGCCCGCGTGTGGTTCGCGCGGCTGCAGATGCCCGTGCTGCGCGTGGCCATCGCCGAGCCCGAATTCTTCGGCACCCTGCAGCACCCCGCGCGCATGCTGATCGACCGCATGGGTTCCTGCGTGATGGGCTTCGACGCCGCCGCCATCACCGGCAGCGCGCTCGAAAACGAGATCAAGCGCGTGGTGCAGGTGATCGAGCAGTACCCCGAAACCGGCCAGCGCGTGTTCAAGCTGGTGTTCGACGAGTTCGTCGCTTTCCTCAGCCGCTACCTCACGCAGAGCGACGCCACGCAGCGCGTCATGAGCGTGGCGCAGCAGGTCGAGCAGAAGGAGACGATGGCGATCCAGTACACCATCGAGTTGCGCAAGATGCTCAACGACATGCCGGTGCGCGACGAGATCCGCGAGTTCCTGTTCAAGGTCTGGGCCGAGGTGCTGGCCATCGCCGCGCTGCGCTACGGCGCACAGGGCGAGCACACCGTGATGCTCAAGCGCGTGGCCTCCGAGCTGGTCTGGGCCGCCAGCGCCAAGCCCAACCGCGCCGACCGCGCCCGCGTGATCCAGGACCTGCCGCAGCTGCTGCAGCGCCTGCGCCAGGGCATGGACCTGCTGGGCATCGTCGGCGAGCCGCAGGAAGGCCACATCAAGACCATCGGCGCCACGCTCACCGACGCCTTCATGTCGAAGACCGAAGCCATTCCGCAGGCCAAGATCGAGGCCATGGCCGAGCGGCTGGCGCACCTGGAAGACTTCGTGACCGACGACGGCAGCGCCTCCAGCCTGCCGCTGGACGCGCAGAGCATCGAACTGCTGCTCGGCGTGGACGCGACCGCGATCGAGGTCATTTCCGACACCGCCGGCGTCAAGGTGGCCGAGGACATGCTCGCGTGGACCCACGAGCTGCAGGTCGGCAACTGGTTCATGCTGGACCACAACGACCGCGTCACGCAGGTCCAGTTCGTCTGGCGCAGCGACCGCAAGCAGCTGCACCTGTTCGCCTCGGCCGACGGCCGCAGCTTTCTCATCCAAGCTGGGCGCTTGGCGATGTACTTGCAGGCTGGCCTGCTGGTGCCGGCCGAGGAAGAAACGCTCACCGCACGCGCGACGCGCGAGGCGCTGGCGAAGCTCGATGCGAATCCCGAGCGACTGCTGAACTGATCAGCTCGCAGCTGTTCTCGTCTGTTCCGGGGAGAGCGTGAACTGCCTTGGGGGCGAGCTCAGTGTGCTGTTCGGCCTTCGCGGCTCTCGCAAAGCTCGTCGAGCACGAGTGCATCGGGCTCGATGCCCGTGCTCCAGTGCACCATCAGCACGATGATCTTGAGTTCGTCCAATGCCACCGGGTCACCCGGTGCGGCCATCGCGCGTTCGACGACGATCTCGCGCAGGCCGCAGGGCAGCACGTTCGACAGTTCGAGAAAACGGATGAAGCCGAGGCACTCGGCGCCGAGGTGTTCCTGCTCCGACGGCGAGTACACGCGCATCGACTGGCTCGACTGGGGCAGCGCCGCATCGGGCGCGCCGCCCAGCGTGACGCGGGCAGTGGTGATGGCGTTGTCGGCATCGCCTTCACTGGCCTGGGGTTCGAACTGCAGGCCTTGTGTGGCCAGGCTCAGGCCGTCGAGCCACTGCAGGGCGTCGCGAATCTCGTCCGCCTCGAAGCCGTGCGCACTGAGCTTGCGGCCCAGCTGTTCGGGTTCGGGGCAGGCATCGCCGCGCCAGTAGTTTTCATACACAAACACGAGCACTTCGAACATGGGCCCAATATAGCCGAGGAATCTGTCGTGTGTCCCCAGGCTTTCGTGCACTTCGCGTGTCAGCCGACGGCGGCTCTTTGAAACAGGCCACCGGGCAGCCGCGAGACATGCCCGTCGAGTTCAAGCTCGAGCATCTTCGCCTGCAGTTGGGCCGCGCTCCAGCCGGTGCGTGCGCTCAGCGCATCGAGGCTCACCGGGTCGAAGCCGAGGGCATCGAGCAGCGGATGCTCCGGGGCCGGCGAAGGCGTGTCGCTGGCAACCGTGCGAGCGGCTGGCGCCAGCGGCGGCAGCTCTTCGAGGATGTCGTTCACCGACTCGACCAGCTTCGCGCCTTGCCGGATCAGCGCATGGCAGCCGCGCGATTGCGGCGAGTGGATCGAGCCCGGGATCGCGAACACTTCCTTGCCCTGCTCCGACGTGAGGCGCGCGGTGATGAGCGAGCCCGAGGCCAGTGCCGCTTCGACCACCAGCGTGCCGCGCGCCAGGCCCGCGATCAGGCGGTTGCGCTTGGGAAAGTTCTGCGTGAGCGGCGGCGTGCCCAGCGGCAGCTCGCTCACGATCAGTCCCTGCAGCGTGATGCGGTGCGCCAGGTCGCGGTGCCGCGCGGGGTACACGCGGTCCAGGCCGGTGCCGACCACCGCCACCGTGGCGAGCACCGGAGCGTCGCCGGCCGCGTCGAGCGCGCCCAGGTGCGCTGCGCCGTCGATGCCGAGCGCCAGCCCCGAGACCACGGGCAGGCCCGCTTCGCCCAGCGCCCGTGCGAAGGCGCGCGCGTGGCTGGCGCCCTGCGGCGTCGGGTTGCGGCTGCCGACCACGGCCAGGCTGCGGCCGAGTTGCGTGAGGTCGAAGGCGGCGGCGCCGAGCACGTAGAGCATCAGCGGCGGGTCGACCATCTCGAGCAGCGAACTCGGGTAGCCGGTGTCGCCGAGCGTCACGACGCGGCGCGTGATGGCGCCGCCGGTGGGGTCGTCCGCGGGGTGCAGCCATTGCCAGGTCTGGTCGACCTGCGCCTGCAGGCCGGAGGGCGGCTGTTTCAGTGCGGCGGCCTGGGCGGTGCTGACGACTTCGCACAGCGTTGCCTCGGGCTGCGCGAAGATCGCGTCAGGCAGCCCGAAGGCCGCCAGCAGGCGGCGTGCGGCGCCGTCGCCGACGCCTGGGGTCAGTGAAAGTCGCAGCCAGCCTGCGAGTTCTGCGCGTTCCAAACGAGTGTGCGAGAAAGAAGCCTCAGGCGCGTGTCAGGGATTGACGAGGAAGTCGCCGGCGCGGGGAGTGTCGTTGATTTCGAGCACGAGTGCGTACGAGACTTTCTCGAAGGTGCGGAACACCATCAGCAGGCCGATGCGTTCGTTCGGCAGCTTGATGGTTTCCTTGCGCGCACCGGTGCGGTCGAGGATGGTCTCGCCGTTCTTCAAGATGGCCAGCACGTGGCCGTTGTCGACGCCGTCGCGCGTGCCCTTGTTGATGGCCACGACCTGGTTCTGCGCGGCGTACTGCACGGCATTGCCGTAGACCGACACGATGCGGCCGTCCACCTGGGTGGAGGGCGCGCGCGGTGCGTAGCTCAGCAGCTGGCGCGGCGGCTCGGGCAGCAGGCGGTCGCCGGCGCGCATTTCCTCGCGCGACGCGATGATGTCGATGCTGGCCGGCACGACGGTGATGACGTCCTTGTCGCCGGTCGTCTCGATGGTGGTCGATTCGCCGCGCTGCAGCTGCGCCTTGCCCAGGTACTGCGCCTCGTAGCCGAGGATTTCGCCGGTGCCGGGGTCTTTCAGCGGCGTGGCGCTGCGGAAGATGCGGTAGTGCTGCACCGGGCCCGGCTTCTCGACCAGCGGCGACTCGGCATTGCCGCGCGCATAGGCGCGGTCGCCGCGCGACAGCAGCACGCGGCTGTCGTTGCCGGCCACGATGCGCGGCGCGGCGTCCAGCGTGTTGGCGTCGACCACGATGGGTTCGCTGAGGAAGGGCTCGATCAGGCTCGGGTTGAGCGTGGGCAGGGCCATGCCGGCGAGCGAGTCGAAGCGCGTGCGCGGCGACAGCTTGATGGTGCCGCCGTCGCCGCCAGAGACGCCGCGGCGCGTGGTCAGGCGGGCGCGGCCGCCGCTCTTGTCCAGGTACAGCACCTGCCCCGGGTAGATGCGGTGCGGGTCCTGGATCTCGTTGATGTTCATGCCCCACAGCTCCGGCCAGCGCCAGGGGCGCAGCAGGTACAGGCGTGAGATGGCCCAGAGCGTGTCGCCGGGCTTGACGGTGTACTCGTCGGGCGCTTTCGGCGACAGCTCGCTCAGCGGCACGCCGGCCTGGGCGGTCTGCTGGGCGGTGGCGCGCTGCTGGGGCGTGACCGGGTAGGTCGTCTGCGCCCAGGCCGCCGTGGCGCCGCAACTGCCGGCCACCGCCAGGGCGGCCGTCCAGAAGGCAAAAAGGGTCGGGCGCTGGTGTTCGGTGGAGCTGGGCTGTGTCATGTCTGGATGGGTGAGCGCACGAAGTATCGTGGCGCATACGAATCTCACAATTTGCTACGAATTCTGCGCCCGAAGCCCTTGCAAGGGCAACGTTTTCGCGTCAATGCGCCGCGACGCGTCGCGGAATTGGCGAAAATAGCCACAACTTCCCCCCGATTTCATGGCCAAACGAATCATTCTGAGTTACCCCGACAAGCGCCTGCACACGGTGGCCAAGCCGGTGCAGGGCGTGGACGCGCGCATCAAGACGCTGGTCGCCGACATGCTGGAAACCATGTACGACGCGAGCGGCATCGGCCTGGCCGCGACCCAGATCGACGTGCACGAGCGCGTGGTCGTGATCGACGTCTCCGAAGAGCGCAACGAGCCGATCGTGCTCATCAACCCGGAAATCACCTGGGCCAGCGACGAAAAAGTGCTGAATGAAGAGGGCTGCCTCTCGGTGCCCGGCATCTACGACGGCGTGATGCGTTCCACCTCGGTGAAGGTCCAGGCGCTCGACGCCGACGGCAACACCCACACCATCGAGGCCGACGGCCTGCTGGCCGTGTGCATCCAGCACGAACTCGATCACCTCATGGGCAAGGTGTTCGTCGAATACCTGTCGCCGCTCAAGCGCAACCGCATCAAGAGCAAGCTCCTCAAGCAGCAGCGCGAGGACATGAAAGAAGCACGGGCATGAGCCACCGGGCTGCGTGGTCCTCGCTGGCCGCCGCCGGACTGCTGTTCCTGGCGGGTTGCGTCAGCGAACCCACGCGCATCCAGCCCGGCACCTCGGCCGCCGAGACTCTGCAGCGCCTGGGCGCGCCCACCGGCCGCTACCCGCTCAACGGCGGCGGCGAGCGCCTGCAATATTCGCGCATGCCGGCCGGCTTCGAGGTGGTCGACATCGACCTCGACGCGTCCGGCAAGGTCGTCTCGGTGACCCAGGTGCTCACCGAGGCGCGCTTCGACCACGACATCCAGGTCGACCGCTGGCGCCAGAACGAGGTGCTGGCCTTCTACGGCAAGCCCTACGAAATCAGCCGCGTCAGCTCCTTCGACGGCACCGTCTGGACCTGGCGCTACAAGGCCATCAACGAGCGCCGCATGCTCTATATCTACATCGACCCCACCGGCGTGGTGCGCCGGTACCACACGGGGGATGACCTCGAATTCGAACGGATCCGGGATTGAGCGCGTTGAAAGTCGTTTTTGCGGGCACGCCCGAGTTCGCGCGCGTCGCCCTCGAGGCCATCGCCGCCGCCGGCCATGACATCGTCGGCGTGATGAGCCAGCCCGACCGGCCCGCCGGCCGCGGCATGAAGCTGCAGGCGTCGCCCGTCAAGCAGTGCGCCGTGGCCCACAACTGGCCCGTGGCCCAGCCGCGCAGCCTGCGGCTGGACGGCAAGTACCCCGACGAGGCCACGGCCGCGCGCGACACGCTGCTCGCGTGGCAGCCCGACGTGATGGTGGTCGCGGCCTACGGGCTGATCCTGCCGCAGTGGGTGCTCGACCTGCCGGCGCACGGCTGCCTCAACATCCACGCCAGCCTGCTGCCGCGCTGGCGCGGCGCGGCGCCGATCCACCGCGCCATCGAGGCCGGCGACGCACAGACCGGCATCACCATCATGCAGATGGACGCCGGCCTGGACACCGGCGACATGCTGCTGCGCGAGGCGATCGACATCGCGCCCGGCGAGAACACCGCCCGCCTGCACGACCGGCTGGCCGCGCTCGGCGGTCGCATGGTGGTCGAGGCACTGGCGCAGATCGGCCAGCTGGTTCGCACGCCGCAGCCCACCGAAGGCATCACCTACGCCCACAAGGTCGAGAAGCATGAAGCGCTGATCGACTGGACGCAGCCGGCCGCTGCCATCGTGCGCCGCGTGCTGGCCTTCGATCCGTTCCCCGGCGCCAACAGCCCGCTCGGCGGCGAGACCGTCAAGCTCTGGGCTGCGCACGTGGCGCCCGGCCCTGCAGGCGCCGCGCCCGGCACCATCGTCTCGGCTGATGCAACGGGCGTCGCCGTGGCGGCGTCGGACGCCACCGTGGTGCTCACCGAACTGCAACGCCCGGGCGGCAAGCGCCTGCCCGCGGCCGATTTCCTGCGCGGCTTCGACCTGAAGGCCGGCCAGGTCTTCGGCTGATGTTCCTCTCGCCCACGCTGCGCCGCCAGCCCGAGTTCCGCGCTGGCATGCGCGACATGGCCTCGGCCGCGCTCGGCATCGGCGCCTGGGGCCTGATGACCGGCGTCGCCATGGTCAAGTCGGACATGAGCGTGCTCGAGGCCGTGGCGATGACCCTGTTCGTCTACGCCGGCAGCTCGCAGCTGGCCGCCATCCCGCTGCTGGCCGCGGGCGCGCCGGCCTGGGTGATTCTGGCGACGGGCTTCTGCGTCAACCTGCGCTTCGTGGTGTTCAGCCTGCACCTGCGGCCCTACCTCATGCACATGCCGCGCTGGCGTCGCCTGCTGCACGGCTACCTGACGGCCGACCTGAGCTACGCGCTCTTCACGAAGCAGTACACGGCCCCGCCGACCACGCCCGCCGAGCGGCTGGCACAAGAGGCCTACCTCACCGGCAACTACTTCGTGACCTGGTGCGCGTGGATGGGCATGAGCCTGCTGGGCATCGCGCTGGCCAACCTCATTCCGCAGACCTGGGGCCTGGGCTTTGCCGGCGTGCTGAGCCTGGTGGCCATCGTCTGCTCGATGGCGACGACGCGGCTGCGCGTGCTGGCCGCGCTCATCGCGGGCGCCACGGCGGTCGCGGCCTATGCGCTGCCGCTCAAGCTCAACATCGTGGTCGCGATCGGCGTGGCGGTGCTGCTGTGCTTCTGGCTCGAAAAGCAGTTCGGGCTCGACCCCGACGCGGAGGACGACAAGTGAACGCCGGCGGCACCGACTGGTGGTCCATTGCCGTGATCGCCGGCCTCGCGGCCGTCACCGTGCTCACGCGCTGCTTCTTCTTCATCCTCGACCGGCCCTGGGGCCTGCCCGAGTGGGCGCATCGTGCGCTGCACTACGCACCGGCCGCCGCGCTGGCCGGCGTGATCGCGCCCGAGATCGTGATGACGCAGGGCCACCTGATCACCACCTTGCACGACGCCCGCCTCTATGCGGCGGTCGTCGGCGGCGCCTACTACTTCTGGCGGCGCGGCGTGCTCGGCACGATGCTGGCCGGCATGGCCGTCTACCTGCCCCTGCACCTCGGCTTGGGCTGGTGATCGGCTCAGACTAGTCGAGCTTCACGCCGGCGGTCTTGATGATGTTGCCCCAGCGCTCGCTCTCCGCGCGCGAGAGCTTGTAGAAGTCCTGCGGCGTGCCGGGCAGCGCCTCGAAGCCGAACTCCGCAAACAGCTTCACCACCTTCGGTGCCTTCATCGCCTTGTGCAGCTCGGTGTTGATGCGCGCCACGGCCTCGGGTGGCATGCCGGCCGGGCCGATCAGGCCGTGGAAGGCGTAGGCGTTGACGTCGCTGAAGCCGGCCTCGACGAAGGTCGGCACCTCGGGCAACGCACTGGCGCGCTGCGGCAGCGCGATGGCCAGCACGCGCACCTTGCCCGACTTGATGATCGGCAGGCCCGAGGCCAGGTCGAGCATCATCGTCGGCACCTGGCCGCCCATCACGTCGGTCATGGCGGGCGCGGCGCCCTTGTACGGCACGTGCGTGATCGTCAGGCCCGCCTTCTGCTTGAACAGCTCCATCGCCATGTGGTGCGGCGAGCCATTGCCGGGCGAGGCGTAGCTCACCTTGTCGGGGTTGGCCTTCACGTAGCGCACGAACTCGGCCACGTTCTTCGCGGGGAAGTCGGGGTGCACCACCAGCGCCACCGGGAAGCGCCCGATGGTGCCGATGTAGGTGAAGTCGGTCGCCGGCTTGTAGGGCAGCTTGGCGAACATGTGCTCGTTGAACAGCAGCGCCGCGTTCTCGGCCTGCATGATCGTGTAGCCGTCGGGCTTGGCCTGCATCATCACCGACACGCCGATGTTGGTCGACGCGCCGGGGCGGTTGTCGATGATCAGCGGCTGGCCGAGCGAGGGCTGCATGGCCTCGGCCAGCGAGCGCGCGAGGTTGTCGGTGCCGCCGCCGGCCACGTAGGGCACGATCCATTTCACGGGTTGGCTGGGGTAGGCCGCAGGCTGCGCCGACGCGAAGGATGCGGCGGCGAGCGCGAGGGTCGCGGCCAGCAGGGGAAGGAAGCGCTTCATCGTTTGTTGTCTCCGTTGCTTTGTTGAAAAAGAGGGCGGCTCAGGTGCCGCGCAGGACCTGCCAGAGCTCGCGGTCGCGCTCGGCGGTCCACACGACCGGGTGCTCGATGCCGCGCAGCTCGTCGTAGGCGCGCGAGACGTCGAAGGGCAGCACGTGCTGGAACACCGGCCAGCCGCCGAAGCGCGGCGTCATGGCCGCCTCGGCGCGCGCGAAGCAGCCCTTGAGCGTCTCGCCCGCGGCGATGCCCGCGCGCACGCTGTCGAGCAGCGTCGAGAGAAAGTCCTTCGTGAGCCCGATCGCCTCGGCGCAGGCGGCTTCGCCCTGCAGCACTGCGCCGCGCCCGGGCACCAGCACGCGCGGCTTGAGCGCGCGCACCGCGTCGAGCGTGCCGGCCCAGTCGCCGATGTAGGCGTCGCCCGCGTACACGCCGCAGTGGTTTTCGACCACGTCGCCCGCAAACAGGACGCCGCTGTCGGGCAGCCAGGCCACGGTGTCGCCGCTCGAATGGCCGCGGCCCAGCGCCATGAGCCGCAACTCGCGGCCGTCGCCCAGCAGCAGCGTCATCTCGCGTTCGAAGACCGTGGTGGGGAAGGTCAGGCCCGGAATCTCTTCCACGCCCGCGAACAGGCGCGGGAAGCGGCCGACCTCCGACTCGAAGTCGGCCTGGCCGCGCGTGCGGATCCAGTCGAGCGTGCCGTTGCTGGCGACGATCTCCTGCACCTCGTCGAAGGCGCTCGCGCCCATCACGCGCACCGCGTGGTAGTGCGTGAGCACGATGGTGCGGATCGGCTTGTCGGTCACGCTGCGGATCGCTGCGAGAAAGTCACGCGCCATGCGCGGCGTGGGGCGGGTGTCGATCAGCACCACCTGCTCGTCGCCGACGACGAAGCCGCAGTTGGGGTCGAAGTCGCTGATGTAGCCGTAGGCGCCCGGCGCGAGTTCCTGCAGCCGGGGCTTCTGCTCGCGGGTGTCGGAGGCGGAAGCGAAAGAGACGGTGGCGGTCATGGAGGTGTTGTCGTGGTCGTGGGGATGTCTTCTTCGGCCTCGGCTGCCGCGTCGATGCACGCGAGCAGCACCGCCTGGTCGGCGCACTGGTTGGCCAGCAGCAGCACGAGGCGCGCGTTGAGGACGGCGCTCTGCGCCTCGGTGCGGCCTTCGTGCGCGGCCAGCAGCGCGGCGTAGAAGCCGTCGGGGTCGGGGATGCGGGGCTCGGTGATCATGAGGACGAAGCGGGGAGTGCGAGCGCCGTGCGGATGGCGGCGGCGATCGTGTCGGGGGTGGCTTGCGCAAGGAGCGCAGCGCGGTAGGCATCGGGGCGCACGAGCACGAAGCCGCCCGCTGCACTGGGGTCGATGCCGAGGTGGCGCGCCAGCGTCTCGTCGGCCTGCAAGGTCGGCAGGCCGCTGTCGCCGCCCACGGCCAGCAGGCGCAGCGGCAGTGCGGCCGTCGCATCGCATGCGGCCTGCGCCTGCGCGCGCGTCGGTGCGAACCACAGGCCCAGGCACTGCGTGCCCTCGGCCAGCAGCTGCATCAGCGTGGTCTCGCGCCCGTCGGCCCAATACAGCGGCAGGTTCTGCACCGTGCGCGCGCCTTCGGGCAGCAGCGGTGCGGCGGGGTAGTCGTTGGCGACCGACATGCGGCCCGTGTTGACCAGCGCGCGCGCGAAGGTGTGGCGCTTGGCCAGCGCCACCACGGCGCGGCGCAGCGTGTGCTCGGCCGGCGAGCGCGGCGCGAGGAAGCGCGCCGATCGGCTCGTGACCGTCAGGTTCTCCTGCGCGGCCGGGCGGCGCTCGGCGTCGTAGCTGTCGAGCAGTGCGTCGCCGGCCTGCCCTTGCGCGACCAGCGCGAGCTTCCAGCCGAGGTTGGCCGCGTCCTGGATGCCGGTGTTGCCGCCGCGCGCGCCGAAGGGGCTCACCACGTGCGCTGCGTCACCGATGAAGCACACGCGGCCGTGGCGGAAGCGCTCCAGCAGGTGGTCGCGGTAGCCGTACGGGCCGATCCACACGAACTCGAACGCCACGTCGGGCCCGAGCTGTTCGCGCAATCGCGCACCGGCCACCTCGGGGCGGCTGATCTCGGCGGGATCGCAGTCCTCGGGCATCTGGTAGTCGATGCGCCACACGCCGTCGGCCATCAGGTGCTGCCACACGCCGCGGCCTTCGTTGAAGGGCGCGTCGACCCAGGTCCAGCGCTCGGTCGGCAACGGTTTCTCGAAGCGCACGTCGCTGATGCACCAGCGGTCGGTGCTGCGCGAGGCGTGCGATGCCACGCCGAGCTGCGTGCGGATCGGGCTGTTCGCGCCCGTGGCGTCGATCAGGTGGTCGGCCTCGATCGTGTAGCTGCCGGCGGGCGTCTCGACGTCGATGCGCACGCCGTCGGCCAGCGGCTCGACGCGCGTCACGCGGCTCTTCCAGCGCAGGTCGGTCACGCCGAGCTCGAGGATGCGATCGACCAGGAACCACTCGATGTAGAACTGCTGCAGGTTCACGAAAGGCGGCTGCTTCGAGACGCTCGTGGCCTGCAGGTTGAAGTTGTAGACCTCCTGGTCGCCCGAGAAGGTGCGACCGAACGACCAGGTGACGCCCTTGGCCGCGATGCGTTCGTAGATGCCCAGCCGCTCGAAGATCTCCAGGCTCTTTTGCGCGTAGCAGATGCCGCGCGACGAAGCGCCGCGCACGCCCACGGTGTCGTCTTCGTCGAGCAGCACGGCGCGCACGCCGCGTTGCGCGAGGTCGCAGGCCAGCGTGAGGCCCGAGGGGCCGGCGCCGACGATCACGACCGGGTGGCGCACCACCTGCGCGCTGCCGAGTTCGGGCGGTGGCGTGAAGGGCCAGACCGGCAACTCGTAGGCCGGTGCGAATGCAAAGTTTTCCATGGCTCTTCTACAGCGCGTGCGCGAACTCGGCGATGGCATCGGCCGCTTGCGGGATCAGCTCGGGCTGGCCCGCCAGGTAGTGGTTGCCGCCGACGATGTCGACGTTGCGGATGCGCGCGCCGCCCGCGGCCATCCAGGCGTCGCGCGTGCTGGGGAAGGTCGACTGGTCGCCGGTGTAGGTCAGCAGCAGTTTCGGCACCGTGGTGCGCGCGAGGTTGGTCGGCCCGTCGGCCTGCGAGCGCGACGACCACTGCGAGAGGAACGCGGTGAGCGAGGTGGTGCGGCCCATCGCGTTGGCCGAATAGTTCACCTGCCGCGCATCGCCCCACACGCTGCCGGGCAGGCGCGCGTTCGCATCGAGCGACAGGTCGACGCAGCGCGGATCGGCGTGCGTGCGGTAGACGACGAAGGTCTGGTCGCGCGGCGCGCCGGGTGTGCCGCGCAGCAGCGCGAGGCGCTCGAGGCACCACTGCTCGATGCGGTCCATCCGCGCTTTCTGCGCCGCGCTGAAGCGCGCGAGAAAGTCGGCCTCGTAGGGCACGCGGTGGCGCGGGTCGTACATGTCGAGCGCGGGGTCGACCGACAGCGGGTCGTGCTCGTCGGTGACCGAAGGGTCGATCCAGTCGCGCATGAGCCGCGTGCGGCCCAGGTGCGCGGCGCACAGCGCGAGGCCGTCCACGGGTGGCAGGTCGCTGGGGTGCAGGTGCGTCGGATCGCCGTCGGGCAGGTGCGTGGCGGTGAGCTGTTCGGCCTGCGCCTGGTAGAAGGCCGAGAGCGCGGCGCCGCCCGAGTTGCCGACCAGGAACACCTTCTCGTAGCCGGCCGCGCGCAGGTACTGCACGCCGGCGCCCAGGTCTTGAATCGCACGCTCCATCAGCAGCACCGTGTCGTTGCCGACGAAGCGCGAGTTCAGGCCCATGCAGCAGATGCCGCGCTCGGCCAGCGGGCCGATGAGGTAGTGGCCCATGAAGTTGCTGGTCGGGTGCATCACGATGGCCGCGATCTTTTTCGGCCCCGGCGGCGCGCGGAAGGCGCCGTAGATGCGCGGGCGCAGCAGCTGCAGGCCCGACTGGCTGTCCATGGCCGCGCCGGGCTTCACGTCGATGACGGCGAGTTGCAGCTCAGACATGCGACGCGCCTTTCGCTGCGCGAAGCGCCGCCTTGCGCGTGGTCCACGCGTCGAGGTCGGCATGGGCATGGCGCGCGTGCGCGTCCATTTCGGTTTGCGGCACGGTCGGCGTGGTGAGTTCCACGCGGATGCCGTTGGGGTCGAAGAAGTAGATCGACTCGATGATGTGGTGGTCGGTCACGCCCAGCACCTCGATGCCCGCGCCTTCGAGCCGCGCCTTGGCGGCCAGCAGGTCGGCCACCGAGTCGACGCGCAACGCGATGTGGTTCACCCACGAAGGCGTGTTGGGCGAGGGCAGCGCGGCGGTGTCGTCGCCCAGGTCGAAGAAGGCGATGTACGCGCCGTCGCGCATCTGGAAAAAGATGTGCACGTAGGGGCAGTACTCGCCCGTGCTCGGCACGTGGTCGTTCTTGATGACGTGGGCCAGCGGCAGGCCCAGCAGGTCTTCGTAGAAGTGGCGGGTTTCCTCGCTGTCGCGGCAGCGCCAGGCGAAGTGGTGCAGCCCGCGAATGGGTGGGGGCGCCGTGGGGGTGGCGGTCGTCGGCATGTCGTGTCTCCGTTGAGGCCGCGATTGGGCAATGCCGCGTCTTATGATGCAATCGAAATTAATTCATCGATTGATGAAATAACCATATATATGAACCTCACCCTGCGCCAGCTGCGCGCCTTCGCCGCCGTGGCCGAAACCGGCAGCTTCACCACCGCTGCCGGGCAGTTGCACCTCACGCAGTCGGCGCTCAGCGTGCTGGTGCGCGAGCTCGAGCGCGAGATGGGCGTGCAGCTGCTCGACCGCAACACGCGCCGCGTGCAGCTGTCGGAGGCGGGGCGCGAGTTCCTGCCCTCGGTGCACCGGCTGCTCGGCGACCTCACGAGCGCGGTCGCGGGCGTGACCGACCTACGTGACAAGAAGAAAGGGCTGTTGCGGCTTGCAGCGCCGCAGCTCATGGCCTGCACGCTGATGCCGCGCGTGATCGCCGCCTACCGCGAGGCGTACCCCGACGTGGACGTGCGCCTGGCCGACACGCTGCCCGAGCACCTGCTGCTGGGCGTGGCTGCCGGCGACGTCGAGCTGGCCGTGGGCCAGGACGTGGCGGTAGACGCCGCCGCCATCGAGCGCCGCACGCTGTTTCGCGACCGCCACTGGCTGATCTGCCCGCCTGGCCACGCCTTCGCCAAGCGCCGCAAGGTGCGCTGGCACGAACTGGGGCCCTACACCTTCATCGCGCCCACGCGCGATTTCCGCCAGCGCGTGCTGCCCGAGCTGGGGGCCGAGGAGCGCGCCTTCCTGATGCGGCCGGGCACCCAGGAGGTGTCGTACATGACCACCGCGCTGGGCATGGTGGCCTCGGGGCTGGGGCTGACCGTGTGCCCGACCTACTCGGCGTCGCTGGTGCGCGCGCACGGGCTGCAGATGGTGCGGCTCGAGTCGCCCGACTTCCACCGCGAGGTGTGCGTGTACAGCGCGGCGCGGCGCTCGCTGTCGCCCGCGGCGGCGAGTTTCGTCGGCATCCTCGAACAGTTCGCGACCGCGCAGCCGAAGGCCTGAAAAAGCATCACTGCCCCGCAAGAGACGCGCAGGGGCGCCAGAGGGCGAAAACTACAATGCGGGCAGTCCCGTCTTTCACCATCCTCAGACCCATGAACGTCATTCGATTCACCGACCTCTGTGCGCAAGGCAAGGCCGCCGGCCAGCGCGTCTTCATCCGTGCCGACCTCAACGTGCCGCAGGACGATGCCGGCCGCATCACCGAAGACACGCGCATCCGCGCCTCGGTGCCCTGCATCCAGTTGGCGCTCGACGCCGGCGCGGCCGTGATGGTCACCTCGCACCTGGGCCGTCCGACCGAGGGCGAGTTCAAGCCCGAAGACTCGCTGGCGCCCGTCGCCCAGCGCCTGGGCGAGCTGCTGGGTCGTGAAGTGCCGCTGGTGGCCGACTGGGTCGACGGCGTCGACGTCAAGCCCGGCCAGGTCGTGCTGCTAGAGAACTGCCGCGTCAACAAGGGCGAGAAGAAGAACGACGAAGCGCTGGCCCGCAAGCTGGCCGCGCTCACCGACATCTACGTGAACGACGCCTTCGGCACCGCCCACCGCGCCGAAGCCACCACCTACGGCATCGCCCAGTTCGCCAAGGTGGCCGCGGCCGGCCCGCTGCTGGCTGCCGAGATCGACGCCATCACCAAGGCGCTGGCCCAGCCCAAGCGCCCGCTGGTCGCCATCGTGGCGGGCTCGAAGGTCAGCACCAAGCTCACCATCCTCAAGAGCCTGTCGGCCAACGTCGACCAGCTGATCGTCGGTGGCGGCATCGCCAACACCTTCATGCTGGCCGCGGGCCTTTCGATCGGCAAGTCGCTGGCCGAGCCCGACCTGCTCGACCAGGCCAAGGCCGTGATCGACGCCATGCGCGCGCGCGGCGCCGACGTGCCGATCCCGGTGGACGTGGTCACGGCCAAGACCTTCGCGGCCGACGCGCCCGCCACCGTCAAGGCCGCCACCGATGTGGCCGAGGACGACCTGATCCTGGACATCGGCCCGAAGACCTCGGCCATCCTGGCCGCGCAGCTGCGCGAAGCCGGCACCATCGTCTGGAACGGCCCCGTGGGCGTGTTCGAGTTCGACGCCTTCGCGGGCGGCACGAAGGCCATCGCGCAAGCCATTGCCGAAAGCAGCGCCTTCTCGATCGCCGGCGGCGGCGACACCCTGGCGGCCATCGCCAAGTACGGCATCGAAAAGCAGGTCGGTTACATCTCGACCGGCGGCGGTGCCTTCCTCGAGGTGCTGGAGGGCAAGACCCTGCCGGCCTTCGAGATCCTGGCCAAGCGCGCAGCCGGCTGATTCCGGCGGCGGTCCGGCCACGGGAGGGAAATCCCCCGTGGCGACTGACTTCCGTTCGACACACAAAGTGTATACAGTAGCGAATACAAAACGGAGACCCCCTTCATGAGCTCGGACCGCATCCCCCGCCACGCCACCAAGATCGTCGCCACCCTCGGCCCCGCCTCCAGCACGCCGGAATTGCTGGAACAGATGATCCTGGCCAAGGTCAGCGTGGTGCGGCTGAACTTCAGCCACGGCACGGCCCAGGACCACATCGACCGCGCCACCATGGTGCGTGAGGCGGCCCGCAAGGCCGGCCGCGAAGTGGCCATCATGGCCGACCTGCAGGGTCCGAAGATCCGCGTCGGCAAGTTCGCGCAGGGCAAGATCTGGCTGGAGCCGGGCGCCAAGTTCGTGCTCGACGCCTCGCGCACCGAGCTGGGCGATGTCGATGCCGTCGGCCTCGACTACAAGGACCTGCCGCGCGACGTGAAGCCCGGCGACAAGCTGCTGCTGAACGACGGCCTGATCGTGCTCACGGTCGATGGCGTCAAGGGCGAAGCGGTGCACACCACCGTCAAGCTGGGCGGCGAGTTGTCGAACAACAAGGGCATCAACAAGCAGGGCGGCGGCCTCACGGCGCCCGCGCTGACGGCCAAGGACATGGAAGACATCAAGACCGCGATGAGCTTCCAGGCCGACTACGTGGCCGTGAGCTTCCCCAAGAACGCCACCGACATGGAAATGGCGCGCCAGCTGTGCAACGTGGCGGCCGCCGAGTACGGCCACAAGCCCGGCATGATCGCCAAGATCGAGCGCGCCGAGGCCATTCCGAAGCTGGAAGAAATCCTGCGCGCCAGCGACGGCATCATGGTCGCCCGTGGCGACCTGGCCGTGGAAGTGGGCAACGCCGCCGTGCCGGCGCTGCAGAAAAAGATGATCCGCATGGCGCGTGACATGGACAAGGTGGTCATCACCGCGACCCAGATGATGGAGTCGATGATCACCAACCCCGTGCCCACCCGCGCCGAGGTGAGCGACGTGGCCAATGCCGTGCTCGACGGCACCGACGCCGTGATGCTCTCGGCCGAAACCGCCTCGGGCCGCTACCCACTCGAGACCGTGCAGGAAATGAGCCGCATCTGCGAAGCCGCCGAGGCCGCCGAAGACAAGACGCTCGACGCCGACTTCAGCGGCAAGACCTACAGCCGCATCGACCAGTCGATCGCCATGGGCGCGCTGTTCACGGCGCACCACCTGGGCGCCAAGGCCATCGTGGCGCTGACCGAATCGGGCTCGACCATCCTGTGGATGAGCCGCCACCGCGCGCACATCCCCATGTACGCCCTGACCTCGCGCCTGGCCACGCAGCGCAAGCTGGCGCTGTACCGCAACGTGCGCCCGCTGCTCATGGATTCGGAAAGCGACCGCGACACCGCGCTGCGCCAGGCCGAGAGCCATCTGAAGAAGCGCGGCATCGTGCAAAGCGGCGACGTGTACGCCATCACCTGCGGCGAGCCGATGGGCGCGCCCGGCGGCACCAACATGCTGAAGATCTGCAGAGCGAGCTGAGATCGTTCGCAGCAAAGCAAAGGCCGGCACATGCCGGCCTTTTTCATGGCGCCGTCTGGTTCAGCCGTTGCGGAACAGGAAGCTGTAGGCGTTGAGCGCGGGCACCCCGCCCAGGTGCGCATACAGCACCTTCGAGCCCGCCGGGAATTCGCCCAGGCGCACCTTCTCGATCATCCCGTGCATCGACTTGCCCTCGTACACCGGGTCGGTCAGCATGCCCTCGAAGCGCGCGCTCAAACGGATCGCCTCCAGCGTGCCCTCGTTCGGCAGCCCGTACTCGGGCCCGCCGAAGCGGCGGTCGAGCACCACGTCCTTCTCGGTGATGTCGCGGCCCAGTTCGACCAGCTCGGCCGTGTTCTTCGCGATGCGCAGGATCTGCTCGTAGGTCTGCTGCGGCTTGGCCGAGGCGTCGATGCCGATCACGCGGTCGGCGCGCCCGTCGGCCGCGAAGCCCACCACCATGCCGGCCTGCGTGCTGCCCGTGACCGAGCAGACCACGATGTAGTCGAACTTGAAGCCGAGCTCGGCCTCTTGCTGGCGCACTTCCTCGGCAAAGCCCACGAAGCCCAGCCCGCCGCGCGGGTGCTCCGAGCAGCCCGCCGGGATCGGGAAGGGCTTGCCGCCGGCCGCGCGCACGTCGGCCATCGCCTGCTCCCAGCTCTGGCGGATGCCGATGTCGAAGCCCGCCGCGTCCAGCCGCACGTCGGCGCCGAGGATGCGCGACATCTCGATGTTGCCGACCCGGTCGTACACCGCGTCGGAGTAGTTGACCCAGTTCTCCTGCACCAGCACGCACTTCAGGCCCAGGTGCGCGGCCACGGCCGCCACCTGGCGCGTCTGGTTCGACTGGATGCCGCCGATCGACACCAGCGTGTCGTAGCCGCCTTCGAGCGCCTCGGGGATCAGGTACTCCAGCTTGCGCGTCTTGTTGCCGCCGAAGGCCAGGCCGCTGTTGCAGTCCTCGCGCTTGGCGTAGAGATCGACCTTGCCGCCCAGGTGGGCGCTCAGGCGCTTCAGCGGCTGGATAGGCGTGGGGCCGAAGGTCAGGGCGTGGCGGGGGAATTTCTTCAGGTTCATCGACGCAGCTCCAAAAGCGGTGAGGGTTGAAGCTGTCGATCGTAGGAAGAAGGGTTTGCAATGTGCTTGCGAAGTTGGCTGGCTTCGTCGCTCAAAAGAAGGCAGGATCGCCATACGGAAGGCTTTTCATCCGGAAAGGAAGCCATGAGCACAACAAAATTGCGTTCCCCGACGGAGCTCGACCGCACCGACCGCGCCATCCTGCGCGCCCTGCAGCGCGACGCCTCGGTGTCGAACGTGGCGCTGGCCGCCAAGGTGAACCTCAGCGCGCCGGCCTGCCTGCGGCGGGTCGAGCGGCTCCGGGCCGCGGGCTTCATCAAGGGCGTGGTCGCCCTGCTGGACCCCGACGCGCTCGAGGTCGGCATGCTCGTGATGATCGGCGTGGTGCTCGACCGCTCCACGCCCGACTCCTTCGCTGATTTCGAGAAGGCGGCGCAGAAGGTGTCGGGCTGCCTCGAATGCCACGTCGTCACGGGCGAATTCGACTACTTCATGCTCGTGCGCACCCGCGACAACGACAGCTTCAACCGCCTGCATGCCGAGCAGCTGCTGTACCTGCCGGGCGTGCGGCAGATCCGGACTTTCGTGGTGCTCAAGCAGGTGCTGTCGACCACGCAGTTGCCGATCTGAAAAAGTTGAAAAAGAGCTGCGCGCCAGTACCCGTGGCGCCCGGGGTGGCGTCGGCCCTGTCCCACAAGGGGGCTCGGTAGAATCGGGGTAGTTTTCTCCCGACTTTCCGCCTTCTCTTTTTTCCCGTTTTTTCTATTCCCACGAGGTATTTCCCATGGCACTCGTCTCGATGCGCGAACTGCTGGACCACGCCGCCGCCAACGGCTACGGCATTCCGGCCTTCAACGTCAACAACCTCGAACAGGTCCAGGCCGTCATGGAGGCCGCCAAGGAAACCGGCGCGCCCGTCATCCTGCAGGCCAGCGCCGGCGCCCGCAAATACGCGGGTGAAGCCTTCATCAAGCACCTGATCCAGGCCGCCATCGAGCAGTACCCGAACATCCCGCTGGTGATGCACCAGGACCACGGCCAGAGCCCGGCCATCTGCCAGGGCGCGATCGACCTGGGCTTCTCGTCCGTGATGATGGACGGCTCGCTGCACGAAGACGGCAAGACGCCCGCTTCGTTCGACTACAACGTCGACGTGACCCGCAAGGTGGTCGAGCTGGCCCACAAGGTCGGCGTCACCGTCGAAGGCGAGCTGGGCTGCCTGGGCTCGCTCGAAACCGGCATGGCCGGTGAAGAAGACGGCATCGGCGCCGAAGGCGTGCTCGACCACGCGTCGCTGCTCACCGACCCCGAAGAAGCCGCGCAGTTCGTGAAGGCCACGCAGCTGGACGCGCTGGCCATCGCCATCGGCACCAGCCACGGCGCCTACAAGTTCACGCGCAAGCCCACGGGCGACATCCTGTCGATCCAGCGCGTGAAGGAAATCCACGCCCGCCTGCCCAACACCCACCTGGTGATGCACGGCTCGTCGTCGGTGCCCCAAGACCTGCTGGAAATCATCCGCAAATACGGCGGCAACATGAAGGAAACCTACGGCGTGCCCGTCGAGGAAATCCAGGAAGCCATCAAGTACGGCGTGCGCAAGATCAACATCGACACCGACATCCGCCTGGCGATGACCGGCGCGGTGCGCAAGTTCCTGGCCGAGAACCCCGAGAAGTTCGACGCCCGCGAGTGGCTCAAGCCCGCGCGCGAAGCCGCCAAGCAGATCTGCAAGCAGCGCTACATCGAGTTCGGCTGCGAAGGCCAGGGCGCCAAGATCAAGGGCGACACGCTGCAGGTCGTTGCCGCCAAGTACGCCAAGGGCGACCTGGCGCAGCAAGTCATCTAACGAAGACAGACTGCGCGCCGCAGGCCACCGCTCGCGGTGGCTTTTTTCTGCGCGCACAATCCGCTTTTCCCGTCACCGTTTCCCAGCCGAGCATCCGTCCATGACCACCGTTCACACCTCTTCCATCCAGAGCCTGCCCCTGCTTGCGCGCGGCAAGGTGCGCGACAACTACGCCGTCGGCGAAGACCGCATCCTGATGGTCGCGAGCGACCGGCTCAGCGCCTTCGACGTGATCATGGGCGAGCCGATCCCGGGCAAGGGCGAGATCCTCACCAAGATGGCGCTGTGGTGGTTCGACCGCCTGGGCGCGCTGTGCCCCAACCACCTGACGGGCGAGGCGCCTGAGAGCGTGGTGCAGCCCGACGAGGTGGCGCAGGTCACGGGCCGCTCGATGCTGGTCAAGCGCCTGCGTCCGATCCCCGTCGAGGCCGTGGTGCGCGGCTACCTGGCCGGCAGCGGCTGGAAGGAATACCAGGACAACCGCGCCGTCTGCGGCGTGCCGCTGCCCGAGGGCCTGACCAACGCCAGCAAGCTGCCGCGCCCGATCTTCACGCCCGCCGCCAAGGCCGCGGCCGGCGAGCACGACGAGAACATCAGCTACGAGCGCGTGGTCGAGGTCGTCGGCCCCAAGCTGGCGCAGCAGATCCGCGAGGTCAGCATCGCCATCTACGAGGCGGCGGCCCAGATCGCGCTGGCCAAGGGGATGATCATTGCCGACACCAAGTTCGAGTTCGGCCTGGACGAGAACGACACGCTGGTGCTGATGGACGAAGTGCTCACGCCCGACAGCTCGCGCTACTGGCCGGTCGAGGGCTACGAGGCCGCGCTGGCCGCCGGCACCAACCCGCCGAGCTACGACAAGCAGTTCGTGCGCGACTGGCTCGAAGCCACCAAGATCAACGGCAAGCCCTGGGACAAGACGCCCCCGGCGCCGCGCCTGCCGGCCGAAGTCATCGAGAAGACGGCCGCCAAGTACCGCGAGGCGCTGGACCGCCTCACCCACGGCTGATCCGGCTTCTCGTCTTTAGCGCGTGGTGCCGTTGCTGAGCAGCGCCACGGTGCGGCCGCTCGCATCGAGCAGCGCGAGCCGCCCCGGCGCCAGCCGGTAGCTGGCCGTGTTCTGCAGCGCCGACAGGAACTGCGCCTCGTTGGCGCCGCGCACCGGGTCGGCGCAGGCCATGCGCGTCGCGGCCATCTGTCCGAGCTTGAGCGACACGCCCGCGCGCGTGAACGATCCCGTGACGCGGTTGCAGCCGCCTGAACCACTGACCCGTCCGCTGCTGCGATCGAACTGCAGCTGCGCATCGCCGCCCGGCGCGATGGGCTCGTCGCCCAGCTGCACCAGGCGCCACACCGGCCCTTCGATCGGCTCGTCGAGGCTGATGCCGCTGCCGCAACCGGTCAGGGCGGTCAGCAGCAGCGCGGCCGAGGCAATGGCGGGGAGCGCGGTACGGCGGGCGAAGGAACGCATGGCCAATTTTCCTTTTCAATCTGCAACAAGTTAAAACCGGCGCCATCGTATGCGACGCCGTGGCCGGTGCGAAGACAGGCCCGATGGCGCATCCGGGCTTCTTCAGGCCGCGAGGCTGGCGAGGGCCACGCCGCCCGCGAGGCGCGCCTCGACGCAGCGGCGCACGCTGGCCGGCGTGCCGTCCTGCGCCAGCAGCGCGGGCCACTCGGCCTGGGCCTGGCGCACCGTGTCGCGCGCGATGGCCATCAAGCGGGCCGGCCGCAGCAGCCCGGCCGCGCGCAGCAGCGCCTCCAGCGCCGCCCCGTCGAAGGCGCGCAGTGTGGCGTCGATGGCGCGGTTGACGCCGTAGTCGCGCGCCGGCACATCCTCGAAGAAGGCGGCCACGCAGACCGGGTCGTACAGCGGCGCGAGCACCGGCGCCACGCCGTCGGGGTAGCGCAGCGCCCAGTTCTTCAGGTGCGCGTCGCTGTTGCCCAGCAGGATGAAGGCCACGAGGCGACGCACGCACTCGCGCACGTCGGCCACCGGGTTCGGCGACAGGCGGTCGAGCACGCGCAGCATGGCGGGCCAGTCGGTGGCCAGGCCGCGGCCGTACTTCTGGCGCGGCTCGTACTGCAGCACCTGCGCGAACTCTTCCATGTGGATGCGTCCGCCCTCGGGCGTGCGGTCGAAGCGGCGCACCGCCAGGATCTGCGCGAAGGGCACCTGCTCGGGCAGGTCGGCGTCGGCGCGGTCGATCACGTGGGCCTGCGCGCAGTCGAGGCCGAGCGCGCCGCACAGGCGGTAGCCGGTGTATTCGTTGGCGACCAGGTCGGGGTGGCGCGTGCTCGGCAGCTTGAGGATGAACGAGCCCGCCGCGCCGTGGCGCTTGACCACGTAGCGCCGCCCATCCTGCACCGCCGAGAACTTGGTCACCACGCCGGGGATGGCGGCGGCGTCTTCCACCGGCATCTCGACGAAGCCGGGCTCGAGCACGTCGAGCCCCAGCGCCGTGTGCCAGTGGCGCACCGTGTCGGGAATGCCTTCGGACGTGGGCACGGGCTCGACCTCGAGCGCGCCCATGAGGTCGTGGCCGGCGGCGGCCAGCAGCTCGAACTCGTCGTCGGCCGCGCAGCCGCGCTGCTGCGCCAGGCGCTCGCGGTTGTGGCCTTCGGGCAGCAGGTTCTGGAAGTAGCTGGGCCAGCGGCCGTCGCTGCGCGAGACGCGGGCGTCGCGCGCCGAGGCCAGGATCGCCCGCGTGGCCGCCTCGTCAGCGCCGCGGTAGGCCAGCGAGAGCGTGGGCCGGCCCGCATCGGCGATGTACGCCTCGTCGAAGGACACGCGCAGGATGTCGCCGTACTGCGAGAGGTACCCGATGGCGCGCCGCCCGCCACCGGGCAGGTGCAGGTGCATCCGCAGGTAGCGGATGCCGGTGTTGAAGGCGGCGCGCGTGCTCACCGTCTCACCGGTTCTCGTCGGCCAGGCTCTGCGCGATGGACGGCGGCGCGCCCACGCCCGCCGGCTGGCCGAGCAGGCGGCCGCCCGAGCGCACGAAGTCTTCGAGCTGCGGGCGCAGGCTGGCGGGCACCGGCATCAGCTCGAGCCCCAGCACGCGCGCCATTTCGAGCAGCGTCGACAGGCGCGGATCGATCTGCCCGCTTTCGATGCGCTGCACCGTCATGCGCGACAGCCCGGCGCGCGTGGCCAGCGCCTCCTGGCTCAGGCCGCCGGCCTTGCGGGCTTTTTCGAGTTCTTCGGTCAGTTGGAGCATTGCAATGCGCTTTTATCGGAAATTGAGTAGCAATGTTATCTATATGGGGCGGTGACGGCAATAAAAAAGCGACCCACAGGTCGCTTTCTTGTTCAATTGCGCACTGAAAGGCGCAATGCGTCGTTCAGCGGTTCAGCTCAACACCACGCTGCTGAGGCGACGGCGGTAGGTGGCGACGACCGGATCGTCCGGCGGAATCTGTCCGTCGGCGACCTTCACCTTCGGCGGCTCGATCACGTCGAGGATCGCGATGTAGGTCTTGCGCGCGAGGTCTTCGCTCCAGCTCTTGTCGCGCATGAGGATGTCGAGCAGCTCGTCCATCGCGTCGGTCCAGCGCTGGGCGGCCATCAGCAGGCGGGCGCGGTTGAAGCGGGCGTCGAAGTCGCGCTTGTTGACGGCGATCTTGTCGTCGAAATCGCCCAAAGTCGGCGCGGCGCCGGTCACGGGGGCGGCGAAGTCGATCGCGTCCATCCAGCGCTGCAGCGAATCGAAGCGGCGCACCAGCGTGGTCTTGGCGATCACCGGGGCAAAGGCGACCTTGGCGTCGTCGATGCGGCCTTCCTGCAGCAGCAGCTTGATGTAGTCGAAGCGCGCGTCGTCGTTGGCCGGGTCGGTGGCCACGGCGTGCTGCAGCTTCTCGAGCGCGCCCAGGGTGTCGCCCTCGGCCAGCGCTTCCTGCGCGGCGGCGCCTTCCGAAGCCGCTTCGGCTTCGTCCGCGCCCGGCACGTGCTTGTCGAGGAATTCGCGGATCTTCTCGGCGGGAATGGCGCCCACGAAGCCGTCCACCGGCTGGCCGTCCTTGAACATCACGCAGAACGGGATGCTGCGCACGCCGAACATCTCGGACAGCTGCGAGGAAATCTGCGGCACCTTGTCGGCGTCCAGCTTGGCCAGCGTGAAGCGGCCGGCGTATTCGGTTTCGAGCTTTTCGAGCACCGGGCCGAGCTGTTTGCAGGGGCCGCACCATTCGGCCCAGATGTCCAGCAGCACCGGCGTGGCGACCGAGCCTTCGATCAGCTCGGCCTGGAAATTTTCGAGAGTGATGTCGATCATCGGGAACAGCTGGGGGTGAAACGTAAAATTGAAACCATGAACGAAACCATTCAGGTCGGTGTAGTGATGGGCTCGAACTCCGATTGGGAGACGATGCGCCACGCGGTCGAGATTCTCCAGCAATTCGGAATCAGCCACGAAGCGAAGGTGGTCTCGGCCCACCGGATGCCCGATGCGCTGTTCGCGTACGCCGAAAGCGCCGCCGGGCGCGGGCTCACCGCGATCATCGCGGGAGCGGGCGGCGCGGCCCACCTGCCGGGCATGCTGGCCTCCAAAACCATGGTGCCGGTGCTCGGCGTGCCGGTGGCCAGCCGCCACCTGCAGGGCGTCGATTCCCTCTACAGCATCGTGCAGATGCCCAAGGGCGTGCCCGTGGCCACCTTTGCCATCGGCACCGCCGGCGCGGCCAATGCGGCGCTGTTCGCGGTGGCCATGCTGGCGGTGAACAACCCGGCGCTGCGCGCCCAACTCGACGCCTTCCGCACGGCCCAGACCGCCGCTGCCGAGGCCATGGTGCTGCCGCCGCCCGAAGCGGGCGCGGCGGTGTCGCCTTTCTCGCCGCAAGGCGGGGGTGCGCTGTGAGCACCGGCCATTCGGGCCATGCCGGCGATTTGCCCATCCTCCCGGGCGCCACGCTCGGCGTGCTCGGCGGCGGCCAGCTCGGGCGCATGTTCGCGCACGCGGCCCAGCGCATGGGCTACTTCACCGCGGTGCTCGACCCCGACGCCGACAGCCCCGCCGGCCGGGTGAGCCACCACCACATCCACACCGACTACGCCGACGTCGACGGCCTGGCCCGCCTGGCCGGCCTGGCCGACGCGGTGACGACCGAGTTCGAGAACGTGCCCGCGCCCTCGCTGGAGCACCTGGCGGTGGCGCGGCCGGTGTCGCCCGCCGCCTCGGCCATCGCCATCGCGCAGGACCGCATCGCCGAGAAGGCGCACTTCACGCGCTGCGGCGTGCCCTGCGCGCCCTATGCCGTCATCGAGACCGCGGAGCAACTGGCTGCCGTCGATGACCAGCTGCTGCCCGGCATCCTCAAGACCGCCCGCCTGGGCTACGACGGCAAGGGCCAGCAGCGCGTGAAGACGCGCGCCGAGTTGGTCGAGGCCTGGCAGGCCGCCGGCTGCGTGCCCTGCGTGCTCGAGAAGATGCTGCCGCTCGAGTTCGAGTGCTCGGTGATCCTGGCGCGCGGCCGCGACGGCCAGATCGTGCATTTCCCGCCGCAGCGCAACCTGCACCGCGACGGCATCCTCGCCGTGACCGAGGTGCACCCGCAGAACATGCCCAAGACCGTGGCGCAGGGCGCGGTCAATTCCGCCAAGAGCATCGCCAGCGGCCTCGATTACGTGGGCGTGCTGTGCGTCGAGTTCTTCGCGCTGGCCGACGGCTCGCTGGTGGTGAATGAAATGGCACCGCGCCCGCACAACAGCGGCCACTACACGATGGAAGCCTGCGATGTGTCGCAGTTCGAGCTGCAGGTGCGCACCCTCGCCGGCCTGCCGCTGACCGCGCCGCGCCAGCACAGCCCCGCCGTCATGCTCAACCTGCTGGGCGACCTGTGGTTCCCGGGCGGCGAAGGCGACGGCGCCAAGCCTGTCGCACCGCGCTGGAGCGAGGTGCTCGCCCTGCCCGGCACCCACCTGCACCTGTACGGCAAGCTGGCACCGCGCCGCGGCCGCAAGATGGGCCACCTGACCCTCACCGGCGCCACGCTCGAGAGCGTGCGCGCCAATGCCTCGCAGGCCGCGCTGCTGCTGGGCCTGCCGGTGCTCGCATGATCCTCGACGGCCACGCTCCCGACGCCATCGCCGAGGCCGCGCGCGTGCTGCGCGCGGGCGGGCTGGTCGCCTTCCCGACCGAGACCGTCTACGGCCTGGGCGCCGACGCCAGCAGCGACGCCGCCGTCGCCGGCATCTTCGTGGCCAAGGGCCGGCCGGCCGACCATCCGCTGATCGTCCACGTGGCGGCGGGCGCCAAGGGCGCGCAGGCGCTGTCGCGCTTCGCCCAGCCGCTGCCGCCTTTTGCGCAGAAGCTCGTGCAGGCCTTCTGGCCCGGCCCGCTCACGCTGATCGTTACGCGCCAGCCCGGCGTGGGCACGGCGGCGGCCGGCGGGCAGGACACCATCGGCCTGCGCTGCCCCGCGCACCCGGTGGCGCAGGCGCTGCTCGAGGCCTGCGCCGAGCAGGGCGTGCCCGGCCTGGCGGGGCCCAGCGCCAACCGCTTCGGCCGCGTCAGCCCGACCACGGCGCAGCACGTGCACGACGAGTTCGGCGACGCGCTGCTGGTGATCGACGGCGGCGCCTGCGAAGTGGGCATCGAATCGACCATCGTCGACTGCAGCCGCGGCGCGCCCGTGCTGCTGCGCCCGGGCCTCATCACGCGCGACCAGATCGAGGCCGCCGTCGGCGAGCCGCTGCGCGACCGCGAGGTGCTCGACACGCCCGACCCGCGCGCCTCGGGCACGCTGGAGGCGCACTACGCGCCCGACGCCAAGGTGCGGCTGATGGACCCCAAGGCCATCCAGACCGGCCTCGATGTGCTCGGTGCCAACGCCGCGCACATCGCCGTGTGGACGCGCAGCAGCGTGCGCAGCCGCTCGCAGCGCGTGCTGCTGCGGCGCATGCCCGACGACGCCGCAGCCACCGCGCAGCAGCTGTTCGCGGTGCTGCGCGAGTTCGACGCGCAGGGCGTGAAGCTGATCTGGGTCGAGACGCCGCCCGACACGCCCGAGTGGGAAGGTGTGAAAGACCGCTTGCAGCGCGCTGCAGCGGCCTGATCAACGCCTCTCAGGCTGCGGGGCTCAGCCCCCGGCCGCCAGCACACCCTGGAAGAACCCGCGCGCTGCCGCCAGGCAGAACGGCGGCGCCAGCGTGCCGTGGTAGGCCGCGGTCACGGCGCGCGCCTTGTCGGTGGCGCTGCCCGGCGTGCTCTGTGCCAGCAGGTCTTTCGCCTGTGCGAAGCCGGCGCGTGCCGCCGAGTAGCTGTCGGTGGTGCCGCGGTCTTCCAGGTCGACCACCGCGAGCGCGGCGGCGGGCATGCCCTTGGCGCGGAAGTAGCCGGCCGTGGCGCGCGTGCTCAGGAAGTTCACGGTCGGGTCGTTCGCGCCGCTGCACAGCAGCATCGGCTTGGTCGGCACCCAGTTGCGCAGGTCGTTGGCGATGGCCGCCTTGCGGAAGCCCGTGGCGGGCTTGCAGTCCAGCGGCGAGGCCGAGCCGAGCGACGCGGCCGTGGCCGGCAGCGCGTTGCCGGGGCAGGGGGCCGACTGGATGTCGGTGGCCGCCTGCGTGAGGAAGCTCTGCTTGATGAGGTTGTTGGCGCCGTAGAAGATCGCCAGCTCGGGGCTCACCGGGCCCGGCTTGCCGTCGGCCGGGAACAGCGCCAGCTGCGGCAGCTTGCCGCTGGAGAACAGCGTGCCCGGCGTGAGGGTGGGCAGCAGGGTGTCGATGCCGGTGGCGTACTGCGCCTCGTAGACGTCGCTGGTGCTGTTGTAGACGTTGCCGAACTGCTGCTGCCAGCTGGTCGACAGCAGCGGCACGAACAGCGTGGCGCCCAGCGCCGGCCAGCCCAGGTAGGTGTAGTCGGTCAAGAGGCTGATGGCCGAGGGCGCGGCCAGCGGGGCCGAGGCCGTCACGGTCTTGCCGGTGGCCTGCATCTCGCGGTGCGCGGCCATCGCCACGTAGCCGCCTTGCGAGTAGCCGGTGATGAACAGCGAGCCGGCGTCGTTCGCGCCGATGTCCGCGAAGGTCTTGCGCGCCGCGGTGAGCGCATCGACCATGTCCTTGCCCTGCTGGTCGCCGTTGAGGTACGGGTGGTAGGGCAGCGTCGACTTGTCGTAGCCCGCGTAGTTGGGCGCCACCACGATGTAGCCCTGCGCCGCGAACATGGCGGCCACCATCAGGCCTTCGCCGGCGGCCGGCTGGGTGGTGTCGGTCCATTTGGCGAGGTTGTAGTTGCGCGCCGGCGTGGTGCCGTGCGCGTACAGCACCACCGGTCGTGCGCCGCTGCAGGCCACGTCCGAACCCGAGGGCACCATGATCGCGGCGGTGGCGTTGGTGGCTTCGTTCTTGCCGCCGACGGTGCGGTACTCGAGGTAGCGCATGTCGACGCCGCACTTGGGCGCGCCGGTGACCTGCAGCAGCGCCTTGCCCTGGTCGGAGGCCTGCAGGCTGGCCCTGAACTGGTCGGCCGTGAGCTTGGTGCCCTGCTCGGGCGGGCTGGTGACGACCGAGCCGCGCCCGGTGTCGCTGCCGCCGCCCGGCGGCGGAAAGCCGATGCCGATGCCGCCCCCACCGCCGCCTCCGCCGCAGGCGGCGAGCAGCAACGTGGCGCCAGCGAGCGTCGCCGCGGCGGTGACCCGGCGGGCCGGGAAGGACGAGGGCTGTGAATGCCGTGGGTGCTGCAAGGTCAAGGCGCGTCTCCTGGAGTTGTATCGAAAACGAACGAGCGTCCGATTCTGGGCAGCGCCATGGCCGCGCGCAAGCAGCGTTTGCGAGCAGAACCTATTCAGTAGCGGGGCGGCTCGGGCCCCGTCCGAGTCACTGGTCCTGCGCGGTCCAGTCGATCAGCGCGTCGAAGGCGGCGCGCGCGGCGCCGGCGTTCTCGCCGTTGGCGATGGCCACCAGCACGTAGCGCCGGCCGCTTGCGCCGTGCACGTAGCCGGCCACGCCCGAGGCGTCGCGCAGCGTGCCGGTCTTCAGGTGGGCCGCGCCGCCCGAGCGCAGCGTGCGCCGCTTCAGCGTACCGTCCACGCCCATCGCGGGCAGCGAGGCCACCAGCTCGGGCATCACGGGCGAGCGCCACGCCACCTGCAGCATCTTGCCGAGCGCGGCGGCGCTGATGCGCTCGTCGCGCGACAGGCCCGAGCCGTTCTCGAACACCGGCGACGCCTCGCCGGTGCCGATGCGCTCGCGCCACCACTGGCCCAGCGCGCTGCGCGAAGCCTCGAAGGTGCCGCGCTGCTTCTGCGTGAGGCCCAGCGTGAGGAACACCTGCTGCGCCATCACGTTGTTGCTGTACTTGTTGATGTCGCGCACGACCTCGGCCAGCGGCGGCGATTCGAAGTCGAAGGCCGGCTTCAGGCCCGCGGGCACGCGGCCCTCGCGCATCTGGCCGCCCACGCGCCCGCCCATCTCGGCCCACATGCCGCCGATGGCGCGCAGGCTGTAGGTGCGCGGGTCGGCGTAGGCCACGGCCCAGCTCTTCTCGCCGCAGCCCGTGGGAAAGCCGCCGTTGAAGCGGATGCGGTTCACGTCGCTGAAGTCGGGCTTGAGCGCGCCGCGCCAGTCGCCGCACTCGCCGGGCGCCAGCGGCACCGTCGGCGGCATCGCCACGCTGGCCAGCGGGGGCTCGTAGCTCACGCGCGCGTACTGGCCGGCGCGGTCGGGCGCGAAGGTCATGTTGACCGACTTGAAGTTCACCAGCAGCGCGTCGGGCGAGGCGTTGTAGGGGCGCAGCGGCTCGCCGTCGAAGGCGGCCGGGTCGTTCTCGACCGTGGTCTCGAAGGCGCTGCGGTCGATCACGATGTCGCCGCTCACGGTGGTGATGCCCAGGCCCTGCACGTGGCGCAGCAGCAGCCACACGCGCTCCAGCACCAGCTTGGGATCGCCCTGGCCCTTGATGTAGAGGTTGCCGTTGAGCACGCCGTTGGCCACCGAACCCTCGACGTAGACCGGCGTGTTCCAGCTGTAGGCCGGGCCGAGCAGGTCGAGCGCCGCGTAGGTGGTCACCAGCTTCATGATCGAGGCCGGGTTCACCGGCACCTGCGAGCGCCAGGCCAGGCGCGGCGCGCGGCCCGCGTCGGCATCGGCCACGAGCAGGGTCACGGCCTCGCGCGACACCTTGGCGCGCGCGAGGGCGGCATCGACTTGAGGCGGGAGGGCTTGCTGGGCGAAGGCGCCGGCCGGGGCCAGCAGGGCGAGGGTCAGCGCGAAGGTCTGCGCACGGCGGGAGGCAAAAGGCATCCGCCGATTATCCCGGCGGGAACACGTGCAGCTTCGCGTGGTACAGCAGCATGATCGTCTTGGCGTCGGCGATGCGGCCGTCGGCCACCATGGCCAGCGCCTCGTCGATGCCCAGCTCGAGCACCTCGATGTCCTCGCCCTCCTCCGCCAGCCCGCCGCCCGCGCCGACGCGCATCGAGGCCTCGTAGGGCGCGACGATGAAGTGCAGCTTCTCGGTCACCGAGCCCGGGCTCATGAAGCTCTCGAACACCTTCTGCACGGTGCCGAGCCGGTAGCCCAGCTCTTCTTCGACTTCGGCGCGGATGCGTTCCTCGGGCGCGGCGTTGTCCAGCAGGCCCGCGGCCGCCTCGATCAGCAGGTCGTCGTGGCCGTTGACGAAGGCCGGGTAGCGGAACTGCCGCGTGAGCAGCACCGTGCGCTGGCCCAGGTGATAGGGCAGCAGCGTGGCGCCGTTGCCGCGGTCGTAGGTCTCGCGGTGCATGCGCTGCCACTCGCCGTCGTTGCGCCGCCAGTCGAAGGCGGTGGTGCGCAGCGTGTACCAGTTGTCGGACAGGAGGGTGACTTCGTGCACCCGGACGCGGTCGTGAATGGTCATGGCGGCGAGCATAGAACCGAGTTCGTGCAATATCAAGAAGATTCGTGCAATATCGTGCAAACCCGTTACCATCCGCCCATGCTCACCGGCCCACGCAAACAACACATCCTCTCGGTCCTGCGGCGCGACGGCCAGGTCGTCGCCAAGGCGCTCAGCGAAGAGCTGGCCCTGTCCGAGGACACCATCCGCCGCGACCTGCGCGAACTCGCGGCCGAAGGGCTGCTGCAGCGCGTGCACGGCGGCGCGCTGCCGGTCGCGGCGGCCGAGGCCGACTTCAGCGGGCGCCAGCAGCTCGCGCCCGACGAAAAAGTGGCCATCGGCCGCGCCGCCGCGCGCCTCGTGAAGCCGGGGCAGGTGGTGTTCATCGACGGCGGCACCACGGCCGTGCAGCTGGCGCGCCACCTGCCGCTCGCGCTGCAGGCCACGGTGGTAACGCACAGCCCGTCGGTGGCGGTCGAGCTGGCGGCGCACACCGGCATCGAGGTCGTGCTGATCGGCGGGCGCCTCTTCCGGCATTCGATGGTGGCGGTCGGCGCGGCGGCCATGGCGGCCATTTCGCGCATCCATGCCGACACCTACTTCATGGGCGCCACCGGCGTGCACGCCGAGGCGGGCCTGACCACGGGCGACGCGGAAGAGGCCGAGATCAAGCGCGCGCTGATGGCCGCGGCGGCCGAGACCGTCGTGCTGGCCTCGTCCGAAAAGCTCGGGGCCGCGTCGGCCTGGGTGGTCAGTCCGCTGGCGGGCGCGACGCAGCTGCTGGTGGCGCCGCAGGCCCCCGAGCAGGCGCTGGCGCCGCTGCGCGCGGCCGGGCTGGCGATCCTGCGTGCCGACGAGGCCGGCTGATTCGCCCCGCCCCTGCGGGGCCGGGGCCTGCCCTCGATAATGGCGGGATGCCCGCCGCGCCCCCGCAGACC